>NZ_JAPDCI010000003.1:299872-389306 GCF_027705905.1 Aeromonas sp. Y293-4
ATGGTGGCTATGACGGGATTCGAACCTGTGACCCCCGCATTATGAGTGCGATGCTCTAACCAACTGAGCTACATAGCCAACCTTGCTTCCGGTGAGTCGTTACCTCGTCACCGTGCGGGCCGAATTATGCGTATCTGGCTCTGGGGCGTCAACCCTTTTTTTGCCAGAAAAACGCAATTTGAGTGCGTTTGACCAGTTATTGGTCTCTGTTGCGCAAAAGCCCAACAATCTGCTTTTTTTTAAGACATTGCCATTATTGCCCGGGCAATGGCAGACAAAAAACAGGCCAGCAAATGCTGGCCTGTCATGGGATTAGACGTTGAACAGGAAATTCATGATATCGCCATCTTTGACGATGTAATCTTTCCCTTCAGCGCGCATCTTGCCCGCTTCCTTGGCGCCTTGCTCACCCTTGTAGTTGATAAAGTCTTCAAAGGCGATGGTTTGGGCGCGAATAAAGCCTTTTTCAAAGTCAGTGTGGATCTTGCCTGCCGCTTGCGGGGCAGTGGCGCCGACCGGAATAGTCCAGGCGCGTACCTCTTTCACACCGGCGGTGAAGTAGGTCTGCAGGTTGAGCAGCTGGTAACCGGAGCGGATAACGCGGTTCAGGCCCGGCTCTTCGATGCCAAGGTCAGCCATGAACTCGGCGCGATCTTCGTCGTCCAGTTCGGCGATGTCGGCTTCGATAGCGCAGCAGACCACGACCACGACCGCGTTCTCGGCGGCGGCGATTTCACGCACCTTGTCCAGATAGGGGTTATTCTCGAAGCCATCTTCCGCCACGTTGGCGATATACATGGTGGGTTTCAGGGTCAGGAAGTTGAGGTGGCTGACGGCGGCCAGCTCTTCTTTATCCAGCTTCATGCCGCGGATCATCTGGCCATTTTCCAGCGCGACCTTGATCTTCTCCAGGGTTTCGACTTCCAGCTTGGCATCCTTGTCGCCGCCTTTGGCGCGCTTGGACTGACGGTGAATGGCGCGCTCGCAGGCGTCCAGATCCGACAGGGCCAGCTCGGTGTTGATCACTTCGATATCGTCAGCGGGAGAGACCTTGCCGGCAACATGAATGATGTTCTCGTCGTCGAAGCAGCGCACAACGTGGCCGATCGCTTCGGTTTCACGGATGTTGGCCAGGAACTGGTTACCCAGACCTTCACCCTTGGAGGCACCGGCAACCAGACCGGCGATGTCGACGAATTCCATGGTGGTCGGCACAACGCGCTGCGGATTGATGATGGCCGCCAGCTGATCGAGGCGCGGGTCCGGCATCGGCACCACACCTGTGTTCGGCTCGATGGTGCAGAACGGGAAGTTGGCGGCTTCGATACCGGCCTTGGTCAGCGCGTTGAACAGGGTGGATTTGCCTACATTGGGCAGGCCCACGATACCGCATTTAAAACCCATGGATTGTTACCTTACTTGATGGATGCTGTTGGGGGTCGCCCGCAGGCGGCCCATGTCATGCTTGTTCTGGTCGTTGCTCATGTACCGGCACAATGCCCGTACAGGGTCAAACCGACCTAACCCTTTTCCGCCTTGAAGCTGTGCAAGCGATTCATGGCCTTGGTCATATCTTGTTTGAACAGGATGTCGGTGGCGCGAAGGGACTCGTCCAGCGCGGCGTCGATCAGGTTCTGTTCACTGCAGGGGGCCTTGGTCAGGACGAAGCCAGCCACCTGCTCTTTGCTGCCGGGATGGCCGATCCCGAGACGCAGCCGGAAGAAGTTATTGTTGTTGCCCATCTTGGCGATGATGTCCTTGAGGCCGTTATGGCCACCGTGACCACCACCCTGCTTGAACTTGGCGATGCCAGGCGGCAGATCCAGTTCGTCATGGGCCACCAGAATCGCTTCCGGCTCAATCTGATAAAAACGCGCCAGTGCGGCCACCGCCTTGCCAGAGAGGTTCATATAGGTGTTCGGGATGAGCAGCCGCACATCCTGCCCCTCGACCAGGATGCGGGCAGTATGGCCGAAGAACTTGGGTTCTTCACGCAGGCTGACATTGTGCCAGCGGGCCAGTTGCTCCACATACCAGGCGCCCGCATTGTGGCGGGTCTTGGCATATTCCGGGCCGGGGTTGCCCAGTCCGACGATCAGTTTGATTTCGCTTGTCACGCTTGATGTCTTCACTCGCAGCTGCCGTGGGCACACTACCCAGGGCAATAGGACGCAATATTCTAGCCGCCGAGTGGCGATCACTCAACCAATGCGCATGTTATGGCGGGATTTGCAGCATTATTGCGGCCAATGGGTGGCTAACGGTGGGCAAACGGGCCTCTTGCATGAGGCCCGTTTCAGCTTGCCGATGGGTTGTGCCCGGTTGACTACCGTCGTTATTTGGCACGCAGCAGGGTGACGGTCTCTTCATCCAGAGCGGTCAGGGTGGGACGGGCATCGCGCACATACTCCACGAAAGAGGCTGCATCAGTGCCGCAATCCACGCCGCTGGCCTTGCAATCGAGGGCCTGGCCCGGGGCATAGACGGCGCTCAGCAGTTCACCGTTTTGTGCCACCTTCAACACCGGGAAGGCGGTCAACTTGCCATTGACGCTGGCGATGTCGACCCGCTCGCTCTGGTGGCGCTGGGCATTGGCCAGTGCCTGCCAGCCATCGTTGCCGTTGGCGCTGTAGGCGTTCATCAACACCCGATAGCGCTGACTATCCACCAGATCCTGCCATTCGCCGCTTGCGGTCTTGCGCTGCAATTGGGTCAGGGTGCCCGCCTTGCCTGCGTCGGTCTCCTGGAAGGTGTAACGCAGGTGGCCGCCATAGGGGAACTTGCCGGCATGGGCGCTGGCGGGCAGGGTGGCGGTGATGGTCTCGGTCAAGAGGGTGCGCACCTCAGCGCCAGTCAGGGTCAGCACCGAGAGCTGGTTCTTGAACGGCAGCAGGGTGAGGGCACTATCCCCCTCACGCCATTCGCCAGCAGGCAGGTCGGCGCGCACGCCGCCCACCGCAACCAGAGAAAAATCGACCGGGCCGCCGGTCAGGGCTTGCACTGCTGGGGTATTGGCCCAGTAGAACTCCCCTTCGGCAACCAGCGGCGCTACATCTGAGCCGTGGCTGTCGCTGCCGTTGTCACCGGGACGACGGGCATTTTGCAGCTGCTCGGGGATGGTGCCGATCACTGGGCCATAAGCTTTCTCCAGCGCCGGTTTGTAGTGGCTGTCGATGATGCCGCGCAGGCGCGGATCTTCATCCACGGTCACCAGATTGGGCTGGTTGTCGACAAACTGGCTTGCCTCTTTGCTGCGGGTCTCGTCGAGTGCTTGCTTGCGCGCCGCATCGGCGAAGAAATCGCGGCTGGCCAGCAGGCTGTTGTGGCCCTGGCAGTCGGTCACCTGACCCTGGCTGTCAAAGGTCACCTGTGCCAGACCGATGGCTTGGGCGTAGGAGCCTGCCTGCACCACGCAGGTTTTGCCGATGCCATCCGGATTGGTCACCAGCTTGGCGTAGTCGCCGGTCTTGCCCCAGCCGATATTGCGAAAATCGCCGAGCAGGCTGTGGGAGTGGCCGCCGACGATGGCATCGAGGCCGTTTACCTTGGCGGCCAGCGCCAGATCCCGCTCGTTGCCGATGTGGGTCAGCGCCACGATCTGGTGGATCCCCTTGGCTTGCAGCATGTCGACCGTGGCCTGAGCCGAGGCGACCTCCTTGCCAAAGCGCAGCTTGCCGACATTGGGGGCGATATTGCCCATGTCTTCCAGCACCAGACCGATGACAGCGACCAGCTGTTTGCCTTGCGGCAGGTTGTCGAGATCGGTGACCGGGCTCTTCTGGTTGCCGTCAAAGGCGTAGACCACGAAGGGCTTGAGGTTGTCAGCCTTGCTGAGGGCCGGATCGGCCTTGGTGTCGAGGTTGGCGGCCAGCACCGGGAAGTTGACCCCCTCGATGAAGCGGGCTAGCTTCTGGTTATCCAGATCGAACTCGTGGTTGCCCAGCGCCATGGCATCGAGGCCGAACTGGCTCAGCAACTCGGCGTTGGCCATCCCCTCGTTGAGTTTGAAGTAGCCACTGCCCTGCCAGGCATCGCCGCCGTGCAGCAGCAGCAAGGGTTGGTTCTTGGCCAGCGCATCGGCCTGATAGGCTTTCGCCATGGTCAGCAGGCGCGGATAACCGCCAAAGCGGGTATAGAGGGTGTCCGTCTCCCCCTGCTGGGCAAAGATCTGCCCTTTGATCTCGGCATTGACCGGATCAAACTGGGAGTGGGTGTCGTTCATGTGAGCCAGGGTCAGCACGAAGGGCGGGTTCTCTTTGGCGGGCTGACAGGCGAACAGGGCGGAGGTAAGGGTCGCGAGCAGGAGGGGACGCAAGCAATTCATGGGTAAATCCTTAAGCCTGCCGGGGGCAGGGTCGTACCAGATAGCAGAAAGTTGGAAAGAGAAGGTCCAGAAAGACGAAAACCGCCTGATGGCGGTTTTCGTTATTGCTGAATCTATCAATGCTCAAACATGGCAGAGATGGACTCTTCGTTGCTGATGCGACGAATGGCTTCGGCCAGTACAGTTGACAGAGTCAGCTGCTTGACCTTGCCAACCGCTTTCATCTCCGCAGTGAGCGGGATGGAGTCGGTGATGATCAGTTCATCGATCACGGAGTTCTTGATGTTCTCGACGGCGGAACCGGAGAAGACCGGGTGGGTAGCGTAAGCGAATACACGCTTGGCACCGCGCTCTTTCAGGGCCTCTGCGGCTTTGCACAGGGTGCCGCCGGTGTCGATCATGTCATCAACGATGATGCAGTCGCGGCCGGCAACGTCACCAATCAGATGCATGACCTGGGAGACGTTCGGGCGGGGACGGCGCTTGTCGATGATGGCGATGTCGGTGTCATCCAGCAGCTTGGCGATGGCGCGGGCACGCACGACGCCACCGATGTCCGGGGAGACAACGACAGGAGACTCGAGGTTCTTGGACTTCATGTCTTCCAGCAGCACCGGGCTACCGAACACGTTGTCTACCGGAACGTCGAAGAAACCTTGAATTTGCTCGGCATGCAGGTCAACGGTCAGCACGCGATCCACACCGACGCTGGAGAGGAAGTCAGCGACAACCTTGGCGGTGATGGGTACACGGGCGGAGCGGACGCGGCGGTCCTGACGGGCATAACCAAAGTAGGGGATAACGGCAGTGATACGGCCAGCTGAAGCACGACGCAGAGCATCCACCATGACGATCAATTCCATCAAATTGTCGTTGGTCGGGGCACAGGTGGATTGAATGATGAAGATATCGCCACCACGTACATTCTCATTGATCTGTACGCTGATCTCGCCGTCGCTAAAGCGACCTACGGCAGCATTGCCGAGTTTGATAAACAGGCGATCTGCGATCTTCTGGGCTAGTTCCGGCGTTGCGTTACCAGCAAACAGCTTCATGTCAGGCACGGTTTGAAACCTCGGGGTTGCATCCAGTATGTGGGGGAGTCTGAAATCAGACCCTATCGTTTTGGGGCAAACGATTTATCAAGATAACGTACAAGGTGTCTGCTGCCCAATGATTGTGATGATACCGGTAACCCGAATCCGTGGCCGAGTGCAAAACCGGCCACGTTAATCATCATCAATACCGTTCGGTAAAATTGGCTGGGGTACTAGGATTCGAACCTAGGAATGGCGAGATCAAAACCCGCTGCCTTACCGCTTGGCGATACCCCAATCATTTGAACTGTTGCAATGTGGAGAAGAGAGGTGATATGTTCTCGCCCTTGGCGACAAACCCATCAAGTCCCTTCGGCACGCAGGCCAACACTTCCCGAGCAGTCACTTCGTCTTCAAATTGAGCAAAGACGCAGGCTCCTGTGCCCGTCATTCTTGACGGCGCGTATTCTAGCAACCAGCCGAGCGCATTGGCAACCTCGGGGTGGCGCTTTTTCACCAGTGATTCGCAATCGTTTTTCCACTCGCCTTCCAGCAAGTTGTCCAGCGCCATTTTTGGCGTGGCTCTCGGCAGGTCCGGATCCTGGAATACGGCTGCGGTCGCTACATGGCAATCTGGCTTGAGCACCAGATACCAGGCATCGGGCAGTTCGACCGGTTGCAGCCGCTCGCCCACCCCTTCGGCAAAGGCCGCCTTGCCACGGACAAACACCGGCACATCGGCCCCCAGCTGGACGCCAAGCGCTGCCAGTTCATCTTCACTCAAACCCGCTTGCCAGAGGTGGTTAAGCGCTACCAGCGTGGTCGCTGCATCGGACGAACCGCCGCCAATACCGCCCCCCATGGGAAGCACTTTTTCCAGCCGGATATGGGCACCTTGCGGGCTCGGCAGGGTTGCTTGCAGCAGGCGTGCCGCCCGAATAATCAGATTCTGCTCATCCGGCACCCCGGGAATGGCCGGGCTCAGGGTGAGTGTGTCGCTATTCGGTATCACCTCAAACTCGAGCCAGTCGCTGTGGTTGAGGAAGATAAACAGGGTCTGCAGCTCGTGATAACCATCGGGACGACGGCCATTGACGTGTAGAAACAGGTTGAGTTTGGCCGGTGCCGGCCAGCGTGTGGAAGCCATTAACGTGCAAGAGTCCATTGGTTGATCTGAAGCTTGAGGCGGCTGTTCTGGCCTGTCATGGTCAGCTGGTGCGGCAGGCGGTAGCCATCCTGATCCCGATAATCGCCATAGACGATCTGCCACTGGCCGTCACGCACGCTGGCCAGACTGCTGTCGGGGTTGAGTTCAAACTCCGCCTGACCCGGCAGCCCCTTGATCCACTCTGGCAATCCCGCAACCGGAATATTCCAGCCGGTCAGTTGATAGATGAGCGCTTCGGCATCCTGGCTCTGGTGGCGATTGCCGTCGCTGTCGAGCAGGGTGATCTCTCCCTTGCTGCGGGAGAGCTCCAGAATGCTGGTGCCGATCAGGCTGGTGAGGTTGAGGCGATAATCCTCCCCATCCTGTTGCCAGTTGAGACGGGCGCTGCCCTTTTGCTGTGGCGTGATGATGGCCATCTTGCCGGATAGCTGCCAGTGGGTCAGCTGCTCGAGACGGGTCCGCTCCTGGTTCCAGTTCACCTGGTCACGCTGGGGCTGGGTGGTGGCACAACCGGCCAGCAACAGCAGGCAGGTGAGGGTAAAAATACGTAGCAGCAAGAGACGGCTCCAGAGAGAGGAATTTGCCACAGTATACGGGGCGGCCGTATTGCTTTTAAAGACTTACCCTTTCTCGTACAATTGGCAGCCTTTGCACCCAGCGTATGAAATGATCGTCGCCCACTCATGAGTTTGCTTGCCCTCGGAATCAACCACAACACCGCCAGTGTCGCCTTGCGGGAACGGGTCGCCTTTGGCCCGGACTGCATCGATCGCGCCTTGCGTGAGCTGGTGAGCCAACCCGGTGTCAGCGAGGCGGTGATCGTCTCCACCTGCAACCGGACCGAACTCTATTGCAATCTGGAGGAGGCGCGGCAGGAGCAAGTGCTGCGCTGGCTGCAGCAGTTCCACGGGCTGGACGCGGCCGAACTGGTCACTGCCATCTATCAGCATCACGATGAAGAGGCGGTGCGCCACCTGATGCGAGTGGCGTGCGGGCTCGACTCGCTGGTGTTGGGGGAGCCGCAGATCCTGGGGCAGATCAAGCAATCCTACGCCCATGCCCAGCAGGCGGAGTCGGTGAAGGGGGCGCTGGAGCGGCTGTTCCAGAAATCCTTCTCGGTGGCGAAAAGAGTGCGTACCGATACCGAGATTGGCGCCAGTGCCGTGTCGGTGGCCTTTGCCGCCGTCAGTCTGGGTCGGCGGATCTTCTCCGATCTCTCCCAGACCAAGGTACTGCTGGTCGGTGCTGGCGAAACCATTGAACTGGTGGCCCGTCATCTGCGCGAGCAGAACGTCACCAAGATGATGGTGGCTAACCGCACCCTGCAGCGTGCCCAGACCCTGGCGGCCGAATTCGGTGCCCAGGTGATGACGCTCGAAGAGATCCCCGACTATCTGCACGAGGCGGATATTGTCATCAGCTCGACCGCCAGTCCACTGCCCATCATCGGCAAGGGGATGGTGGAGCGCGCGCTGAAGGCCCGCCGCTTCAAGCCCATGTTTCTGGTGGATATTGCCGTGCCGCGCGACATCGAAGCCGAAGTCGATGAGCTCTCCGATGCCTATCTCTACACGGTGGATGATTTGCAGGGGATCATCGAGCAGAACCTCGAAACCCGTAAACGGGCTGCCGCACAGGCGGAAGTGATCGTGCAGGAAGAGCGCGACGAGTTTATGGGCTGGTATCGCGGCCAGAGCTCGGTCGACCTCATTCGCGATTACCGCCATCAGTCCCAGCAAGTGGCTGATGAAGAGTTGCAACGGGCCCTGCTGGCATTGGCGCAGGGCGAGAGTGCCGAACAGGCGCTCAAGGCGATGGCCCATCGCCTCACCAACAAATTGATCCACGCGCCGACCCAGGCGTTGCGCCAGGCTGCCTCCCAGGGGGATCAGAGCGAGCTCTCCCGCTTGCGGCAGGCGCTGGGGTTGTCACAAGAGCCATAATTTTCGGGCAACCTGCCGGTTGTCCCGTCCTCCATTGAGAATGCAAGAGTTATGAATCCGTCACTGATCAGAAAGCTGGAAGGCCTCATCGAGCGCCACGAAGAAGTACAGGCCATGCTCGGCGAGCCGGATGTGGTCTCGGATCAGGATCGCTACCGCGCCCTGACCCGCGAATATGCCCAGCTGGAAGATATCGTTCACGCCTTCCAGCGTTACCGTCAGGCGCAGGATGATCTGGATACCACCCAGATGATGCTGGAGGAGGATGATGCCGACCTGCGCGAGATGGCGCAGGAGGAGCTGCCGCTCGCCAAGGCCAATCTGGAGGCGCTGGAGCAGGAGCTGCAACTGATGTTGCTGCCCAAGGATCCCAAGGATGACAACAACTGCTATCTGGAGATCCGCGCCGGTGCCGGTGGCGACGAAGCGGCCATCTTTGCCGGTGACCTGTTCCGCATGTATTCACGGTTTGCCGAGCGTCAGGGCTGGCGCGTCTCCATCGTCAGCTGCAATGACGGTGAATACGGTGGCTACAAGGAGGTGATCGCCAAGATCGACGGCGAGCGCGTCTATGGCCGTCTCAAGTTTGAATCCGGTGGTCACCGGGTACAGCGGGTGCCGGAGACCGAATCCCAAGGCCGTGTGCACACCTCCGCCTGTACCGTCGCCGTGCTGCCGGAAGTGCCGGAAGCCGAGCAGATCGAGATCAACCCTTCCGACTTGAAGATCGATACCTTCCGCGCCTCCGGTGCCGGTGGTCAGCACGTCAACAAGACCGACTCGGCCATCCGCATCACCCACCTGCCGACCGGTCTGGTGGTGGAGTGTCAGGATGAGCGCTCTCAGCACAAGAACCGCGCCAAGGCGATGTCGGTGCTCTCCGCCCGTCTGCAAGCGGCCGAGGATGAGCGCCACCGCGCCGCCGAGCAGAGCACCCGCCGCAATCTGGTGGGCTCCGGCGATCGCTCCGAGCGCATTCGCACCTACAACTACCCGCAGGGTCGCCTCTCCGAGCACCGCATCAACCTGACCCTCTATCGCCTCTCCGAAATTTTGGAAGGGGATCTGGACTGCGTCATCACACCGCTGGTGCAGGAGTATCAGGCCGATCAGCTCGCCTCGCTGGCCGAGAACAACTGATGCAAATGGTGATCCGGCAAGCTCGCATTAAGTGTTCTGCCCATAAGGTGGAGTGGCACTGATGCAGATCCAGCAGGCCCGCGCCCATATCATGACCGTGCTGGCTGGGGGAGAATCCCCCCGCGCCGACGCCGATGTACTGCTCTGCCATCTGCTCGGGTGTCGTCGCAGCTATCTGATGACCTGGCCCGAGCGTGAGCTGGATGCCGCCCAGCAGGCCACTCTGCAGGGGTGGCTGGCTCGTCGTCTCAACGGCGAACCCATCGCCCATCTCGTTGGCGAGCGGGAGTTTTGGTCGCTGCCGCTGAAAGTGAGCCCGGCGACCCTGATCCCGCGCCCCGATACCGAGGTGCTGGTCGAGCAGGCGCTGACCAGAATCCCGCAAGGTCCTTGCGTCGTGCTGGATCTCGGCACCGGCACCGGCGCCATCGCGCTGGCGCTCAAGTCCGAGCGGCCCGAAATCGATGTGTGGGCGGTGGATCGGATGGCGGATGCTGCGGCGCTGGCTCGCGAGAACAGCGCCGCGCTGGGGTTACCCATCGAGGTGCGCGATGGCAGCTGGTTCGAGCCCCTTGGCGAGCCGGATCGCGACGAAACGCCACGTTTTGCGGTGATTGTCTCCAATCCCCCCTATATTGATGGCGCCGATCCCCATCTCGAGCAGGGTGACGTGCGCTTTGAGCCCCGCTCGGCGCTGGTTGCCGATGACGCCGGGCTGGCTGATATCCGCCACATCGTGGCCCATGCCCCCGCTTATCTGTTGGCCGATGGCTGGTTGCTGCTGGAGCATGGCTGGGATCAGGGGGAGGCGGTGCGTCAGTTGCTGCGCGATGGCGGTTACCGCGAGGTAGCCACGGTGCGCGATTACGGGGATAACGACAGGGTGACGCTGGGCCTCTGCCCGCTGCGCTGACAGCCCCTTACTGTTACACGGCGGGTTGCCTGTGCGCCCCCATGCAAGGATTGAATATGGTTTTTGTGCTCAAACACCTGCACCTCACCCTGATAGCCGGGGCCGTGCTGATGTTTATGCTCCGCTTCTACTGGGTACAGACCGCCACTGGCCGAGCCTATAGCGCGCCGGTGATGAAGGTCAGCGGTTGGCTCAACGGTCTGGTGGTGCTCTCCGGCGTATTGCTCTGTATGGTGCTGGATCTCAACCCGCTCAATAACGGAACGCCCTGGCTCAGCGAGAAGCTGATGGCCATTCTGGTGCTGGTATTTCTGGCGGCGATGGCGCTGCGGTTGGCCAAAAGCAATCTGGTGCGCTGGTGCTCCTTTCTGGGGGCGCTCGGCTGGATCTACTTTATTGCCAAGTTGGCAGTGCTCAAACAGACGAGTGTGTTCGGCTAAGGCATGAAGAGAATGTTACACATAGACGAATGGACCGATTTCGAAGCCCACGACATCACCGAGCTGGCGTTGTCAGTCAGTGACGAAATTTATGGCTCGGTCGAGGAGGGGATCCGCGAGTTGAACCTGCTGGACGAGTGGCTGGATGAGCAGATCGAAGAGGGCACCTGCGACGAGGTGCGCCAGCAGTTGCTGCAGGGCTTCTACCACAGCCTCGGTTTTCATGGCGACTGGCAGGACTATTTCTCTGCCAACAACTGTGACCTCAATCAGGTGCTGGTGCAGCGCAAGGGGATCCCGGTCAGCCTCGGCATTCTCATCATCCAGCTGGGGCGCAAGCTTGGGCTCGATGTGGAGGGGATCTGCTTCCCCGGCCACTTCCTGGTGAGCTTTGCCGGTGGCGAGGGGGAGGTCTATGTCGACCCCTTTACCGGCGACGAGCTGAGTCTGGCCCGCATCGAGCTGCTGCTGCGCGGTGCGTTGGGGGACTTGGCGACCCTGACCCCCGACTACCTGCAGCCCTCCGGCCAGTGGGAGATCATCGAACGGCTGCTCAATGTCAGCAAGGGGGCCTTGCTGCGGGAAGACCGCATGCCCGAGGCACTGCGTTGCAGCGAGTTGTTGCTGCGGATGAAGCCCGGCGATCCGCTGGAGACGCGGGATCGCGGCTTTATCTACGAGCAGCTCGATTGCCCGCGCCAGGCCGCCGACGATTTTGAATATTTTATTGAACAATGCCCGGACGATCCGGTCGCCGATGTGCTGAAAGTACAGCTGGCCGCGCTGGATCTGAGCCCCAAGCCCCTCCATTAAGGGCGGCTTGAAACTTAAACAGAAGAATATCAAGGCCGCTGCGTCCGGTCGCAACGGAGTAACTTGGCTTCAGGCCCTTTTATTAAGGATGTCTTGGAGTTGAAACAGAAGAATATCAAGGCCGCAGCGCTCGGCTGCAACGGAGTAACTTGGCTTCAGGCCCCTTCATTAAGGAAGTCTTAGATGGAACAGAAGAATATCAAGATCAACCAGATCGACGTAGCCAACGACAAACCGTTCGTGCTGTTTGGCGGCATGAACGTGCTGGAATCCCGCGACATGGCGATGGCGGTGTGCGAGAAGTACGTGGAAGTGACCAGCAAGCTGGGCATCCCGTTTGTCTTCAAGGCGAGCTGGGACAAGGCCAACCGCTCTTCCATCCACTCCTACCGCGGTCCGGGTCTGGAAGAGGGGATGAAGATTTTCCAGGAGCTGAAAGCGACCTTCGGCATGCCGGTCATCTCCGATCTGCACGAACCCCATCAGGCCAAGCCGGTCGCCGAGGTGGTGGACGTTATCCAGCTGCCCGCCTTCCTGGCGCGCCAGACCGATCTGGTGGAAGCCATGGCCCGCACCGGCAACGTTATCAACATCAAGAAGCCGCAGTTCCTCAGCCCAAGCCAGATGAAGAACATCACCGACAAGTTCGAGGAGTGCGGCAACGATCAGCTGATCCTCTGCGAGCGCGGTGCCAATTTCGGCTACGACAACCTGGTGGTGGACATGCTGGGCCTGGGCGTGATGAAGAAGAGCACCGGTGGCTATCCGGTGATCTTTGACGTGACCCACTCCCTGCAGTGCCGTGATCCGCTGGGTGCCGCCTCCGGTGGTCGTCGCGAACAGGTGACCGAACTGGCGCGCGCCGGCATGGCGGTCGGTCTGGCCGGTCTCTTTATCGAATCCCACCCGGATCCGAAAATTGCCCGCTGCGATGGCCCGAGTGCCTTGCCGCTGGAGAAGCTGGAAGGCTTCCTCAAACAGATGAAGGCCATTGATGACCTGATCAAGGGCTTCGAACCTCTCGATACCTCGGCCTGATCCCGACGCTGTCATGCCTGATGAAAATGCCCCGCAATGCGGGGTATTTTTATATCTGCCATATTTAGTTGAAGACTCAAATTAATCTGTGAGCAAATAATTGTTGGTTGCTGTGGTGTTAATGGTGTTAATTTTGTTGTGTGATTAATGTCTCTTAATTGTTTTTTATTACATGTAAAGTGGTCCCCGTAGTAATGCAGAAACAGCATGGATCGGGTGAGGTACGCAGATATCTCGTCCGGCTATCTGCATGTTTATTGCTGCCATAACAATGTGCAATTAAATTAACAGGACGTTAATAATGCGAAAGAAACTATTTAGCAGCCTCTATTTTCAGGTATTGCTCGCGATTACCCTCGGGGTATTTCTGGGGCATGTCTATCCGGAACTGGGCGCCGATATGAAGCCCCTCGGTGATGGCTTCGTCAAATTGATCAAGATGATCATCGCCCCCGTTATTTTCTGTACCGTGGTTACCGGCATTGCCGGGATGGAGAGTATGAAGGCGGTCGGCAAGACCGGCGCCATTGCTCTGCTCTACTTCGAGGTGGTCAGCACTATCGCCTTGATCATCGGGCTGTGTGTGGTCAACCTGCTGCAACCGGGTGCCGGTATGAACGTCGATCCGGCTGCGCTGGATGCCAGCGCCATCTCCGCCTATGCGGAGCAGGCCAAGTCCCAGGGCATTATCGCCTTTTTGCTGGATATTATTCCGGGCAGTGTGATCGGTGCCTTTGCCAGCGGTAATATCTTGCAGGTGTTACTGTTTGCGGTGCTGTTCGGTTTCTCCCTGCATCATATCGGTGAAAAGGGACAGATTATTTTCGGCGTCATCGACAGTTTCTCCAAAGTCATATTTGGCATTATCAATATGATAATGAGACTGGCGCCGGTCGGTGCATTCGGGGCAATGGCATTTACCATCGGCAAATATGGAGTAGGTTCACTGGTACAGCTGGGCCAGCTTATTGCCTGCTTCTATCTCACCTGCCTCTTCTTTATCTTCATTGTGCTGGGCAGCATCGCCAAAGCCTCAGGCTTCAGCATCCTGCGTTTCATCTCCTACATTCGCGAGGAGTTGCTGATCGTGCTGGGGACCTCCTCTTCCGAGTCGGTACTGCCGCGGATGCTGGACAAGATGGAGAAGCTGGGTTGCCAGAAATCGGTGGTGGGGCTGGTCATTCCGACCGGGTACTCCTTTAACCTGGATGGCACCTCCATCTATCTGACCATGGCGGCGATTTTTATCGCCCAGGCTACCAATACGCCGCTGGATCTGTTCCAACAGATCACCCTGCTGGTGGTACTGCTGATCTCCTCGAAAGGGGCGGCGGGGGTGACTGGTAGTGGCTTTATCGTGCTGGCAGCGACCATTTCGGCGGTGGGCCATCTGCCACTGGCTGGTTTGGCGCTGATCCTGGGGATCGACCGCTTTATGTCCGAAGCGCGGGCGTTGACCAACCTGATTGGTAACGGGGTTGCCACCGTGGTGGTCGCCAAATACTGCAAGCAGCTGGACGAGAAGAAAATGGATGCAGTGCTCGGCGGCAAGGTCGGGCAACTGGAAGCGGACAGGGCGTAAGCGCTGTTTCCCCCGCACGGCCGTGTTGGCTGGTGCGGGGGCAATAAAAAAACGGCCAATCGGCCGTTTTTTTTGTGCTGATACCGCAAGTATCAGCTCTTCACTGCAGGGCGTTGATTACAGGCTCTGGGTGAAAGTACGGGTAACCACGTCACGCTGCTGTTCCGGGGTCAGGGCGTTGAAACGCACTGCGTAGCCAGATACACGGATGGTCAGCTGCGGGTACTTCTCCGGGTTTTCGATAGCATCTTCCAGAGTTTCGCGACGCAGCACGTTGACGTTCAGGTGCTGGCCACCTTCAACAGCAGGCTCAGCCTGAACCGGCAGTTCGCGGTATTCGAACTGACCCAGGTCAGCCAGTTGCACTTCTTGATCGGCAGCGAAAGCATCGCCTTTGACGCAGATGCAGCGAGCTTGTTGCTTCTCTTCGTCCAGCAGCCAGAAAGAGTTCAGCAGAGCGGTGTTGGCGGCCTGGGTGATTTGAATGCCTTTGATCATGGTATGACTCCTCAATGGGAACGCGAATCCAACTGTAAGGAAATTACCCTGATGTATTTAAGCTACCGTCGATGGCGATGACTTAAAGGGCCCTTGCCTTACACCTTTTCTTTGATGGTGTCATATATACCACGGTGGTAATATTACCAAAATTGATCTAGATCAAGAAAATCCGACAAAGCGCCATTTCAATGGGATTAAATTCTTGAGTTGAATCAAAAATAGGTCATTTTTCTGATTTTGTAAGATATCCAAATTATGCATCTTTTATCTCGTTAATCTAGTAATTTAACTACATCTTTTCGGCTTTTTCTGAGGTTAATTGAGGGGTTGGCTACACTCAGCAAAAAAGCGAGGAGAGTGCCGGGTGAATAATGGGTGGCGAAAGTGGGCATGGCTGGTCCTGTTCTGTTGCTGGGCAAGCAGTGTTGCGGTGCGGGCCGAGACGGTGCGTATTGCTGTGGGCGAGTGGCCGCCCTATATCAGTGAGGCGCTGCCCAATCAGGGCTTTCTCTGTGAGGTGGTGCGCCAGGCCTTTGCCGAAGAGGGGCTCGATGTCAGCTTTCACTTCTATTCCTGGGCCGAGGCTTACCGACTGACTCTGGAAGGGCGCTATGTGGTCACCATGCCCTGGTTTCGCTCCCGCGAACGGGAGCAGCTTTTCTATCTCTCCGCCTCGCTCGGCCATTTCACCACCCGCTTGATGACGCTGACCGGTACGCCCGCGGTCAATCTGGGTGAGCTGAAACACGAGCCGGTCGGGGTGACCCGTGGCTACTTCTATGGCGATGGTTTTGCCGCCCGCCAAGCCGGGCTCACCCTCGAGTGGTCAGATTCCGATGAGGAGAGCATGGGCAAGCTGCTTGACGGACGGATCCACTATCTGGTGATGGATGAGCAGGTGGCACAGACTCTGTTCCAGCAGGCGCTCGTTCGTCATCCCCAATCGCTGTCACTGACCGGTGCCGCCGACCCCATCTGGTCGCAACCGGGATACTTGCTGATGCGCAAGGCCGATCCCGAGGCGCGCCGTCTGATGCTGCTGTTCAATACCGGCCTGCGCAAGCTGGAGCGCTCGGGGCGGCTCGCCAGGCTCTGGAAAGCGTGAGCCACGGTTGCGTCTTGCGGGCTGGCCCCCTATCCTGAGCCATTCGCCGTATCAAGTGAGGAGGCCGGGGTGCTGACCTGGAGTGATGTGATTGGCTCTGAGAAAGAGCAGGACTATTTCAAGAGTACGCTGGCAACTGTCAGAGCCGAGCGGGAAGCGGGCAAGGTGATCTATCCGCCAGCCACCGATGTGTTCAATGCCTTCAAGCTGACCGAGCTGGATCAGGTCAAGGTGGTGATCCTGGGCCAGGACCCCTACCACGGCCCCAATCAGGCGCATGGGCTCTGCTTCTCCGTTCTGCCCGGCGTGCGTACGCCCCCCTCACTGGTCAACATCTATAAAGAGATGCAGCGTGACCTGCCAGGTTTCGTCACACCCAATCACGGCTTTCTCGAATCCTGGGCCAAACAGGGGGTCCTGCTGCTCAACACTGTGCTGACGGTGCAGGCCGGTCAGGCCCATTCTCACGCCCATCTGGGATGGGAGACCTTTACCGATCGGGTCATCGAGCAGATCAATGCCAGTTGTCAGGGTGTGGTGTTCCTGCTGTGGGGTGCCCACGCCCAGAAGAAGGGACGTTTCATCGACCGCCAGCGCCACTATGTGCTGACCGCGCCGCACCCGAGCCCACTCTCTGCCCACCGCGGTTTCATCGGTTGCGGCCACTTTAGCGAGACCAATCGCTTGCTGGAACAACAGGGCAAGAGTCCGATAGAGTGGAAATCTGTCTGCATCCCACTTGATTGAGTGCAAAGTTCGGGCGACAAATGACCGTATACTCAGGGACATAAGATTAATTCAGAGCCAAGGAGTGCCCATGTTATCCAGTCTGCACAAGGACCATCTCAACATCGCCCGACTTTTGGAGCTGCTCAAGCACAAGCTGGCAGCCATTCGTGCCGAAGAGCCCATCAGCTATTTTCTGGTGCGCGATGTCATCGACTACCTGCGGGAGGTCTCTGACAAGTACCACCATCCCAAGGAAGACCTCATCTATGACTACTACCTGAAATATCGGGTGGTGGAGGGTGAGGTCGCCAACCGCCTGCAGGAGGAGCACGTCAAGCTGCTGGAGGCCGGGGCCGATCTCAAGGAGATGGTGGAGATGATCCTGATGGATGCTGTGATCCCCCTCGATCAGTTCACCACCAAGCTGGAGCGCTTCGTGGAGCTGCAAGAGGCACACATGAACTATGAAGAGGGGGTGATCTTCCCCCATCTGCGTGACTCCCTGACCGAGGATGACTGGCGTCATCTGGAGCAAAACTGGCAGAACCGCGCCATTGGCGACCCCCTGTTCGGGGCCGAGGTGAGCCAGCACTTCCAGGCACTGGCCAAACGCCTCTCTCTGCCACTCACGACCGGCTAAGACTAGCCCGTACCCGCCGCGTGGCGGGTATTGTGTGAGTGCAACTAGAGTGAAAACAGAAAGGCCTCCATCCGGAGGCCTTTTGCATGGTGGAGCAAGCTTACGCCTGTGGTTTCAGGAAGTTGCGATAGAGCATATAGAGGTGGGCCGAGCTCCAGCTGAAGTTGCTTGCCCCCTGCATGGCGCCGGTCTCCGGATTGTAGTTTTCGCGGATGGGGCCGCTGCCCGCCAAGCCCTCTGCGTTGTTGAACAGCTTGTTGACCAGAGCCTCGGCATCGCTGCGGTAGCCGTAGTTCTCCAGCCCCTTCACCCCGAAGTAGAACTGATCGAGCCATACCCGGCCGCGCCAGTAGATATTGGGGTCGTAGGCCGGGTTGGTGAGTGCGGCTGTGCCCAGCGGAATCTTTGTGTTGAACTCCTGGGCGTTGAGCATCACCTCACGCACCCGCGCCGCTTTCTCCTTGTCTGCGACCTCTGCCCAGAGCGGGCTCCACCCTTCCGGACCACGGCCGCGAGCGGTCAGCAATTTGCCGACGCAGCCGTTGCCGTCAGCCACATCCCCCTGAGCAATCTGACGATCGTAATAGAAGCCTGACGCCTCATCGAACATGCAGCTATTGATGTAACCAGCCAGCTGGGTCGCGCCATCGCGGTAGCGGCTCGCGTCGTTTGGCTTGCCAAGCAGGTCGGCCATGTCGGCCAGAATGCGTTTCTCCTTGGCGAGGAAGGCGTTGAGCTCCACTGACTCCTGATCGATGGAGAAGCCGATCAAATCGCCATTGTCCTGATGGTTTTCAAAGAAGGCGACGTTCCAGTCCTGACGTGCCTTGGCCAAATCTCCGCCAT
The DNA here is from genome assembly GCF_027705905.1 of Aeromonas sp. Y293-4. Lineage (NCBI taxonomy): Bacteria > Pseudomonadati > Pseudomonadota > Gammaproteobacteria > Aeromonadales > Aeromonadaceae > Aeromonas > Aeromonas sp. Y293-4. Next base: position 318,092 of record NZ_JAPDCI010000003.1, read on the forward strand.
AAATCTTGTCGGCATAGCGTTGCAGCTGGCCCGGTTCGATAAAGCCGAAGCGGGCGGCGTTGTCCATGCCGGACTCCCAACCGGCGCCGTGCTGGGCACCGATATCCATGTCGCTGTAACCGCCCACGTTCAACACCTGTTGATAGAGCGGCATACCGGCGCAGGCATACCAGCCATCCCCCTCACTGGTACAGCTGGAGAGATCCAGCCCGGCGGGAATACCGTTGGAGTACTGCACCTTGAAGGTGATATTGCCGTACTCGTCGTTGTGCTCCACATGCTTGGTGGCGCCATATTCGATGATACCGTTGCGGTTGTTGTCCCGCGCGCGGTACCACCAGTCGTGGTAGGCCTGCAGCTTGGGATACATCTCGGCGATAAAGGCCTTGTCCTTGGTGGCGCTGTAGATTTCCCAGATAGCCCAGGCGGAGAGGGGCGGCTTGGTGTCGCGCTCGTTCCAGTTGCCGCCATCGCCACCGCGATCCGCCAGCTTGTTGTAGAAGACGGCGTCGATCACCATGCCCGCATCTTGCGGTCGAACCGGGTCATCCGGCTGCACCTGATAGTCATACATGGCGCGCACGTTGTTCTTGGCCACCTCAGGGTTGAAGTGCGCCATGGCATAGGCGTGCTTCCAGCTGTCCCAAGCCCAGACGCCGTCGAACCAGCGGGCGGTATTGGAGGGGGTTACCCCGTCGTGGAGGATGGCGCCAGCCGGGGAGCGCCAGTTGCCATTGAGGGTCTCCATCGCCTTGACGGCGATGCGGCGCTCCGACTCGGGGATACCCTGATTGGAGAGACCGTTGGCAAGGTAGCTCTCCCAGCGGCGGATGGAGTCGGCAAAATAGCTGGCCGGGTTGGCCAGCAGGGCTTGACGGCTCTGCTGATGGCGGCTGGCGTCATCTGCGGAGTGGAGATAGCTCTGCAGGGTGTAGATATCTTCGCTTCCCTTGGCGGCCAGGGTAATGCTGGCGTCGCTTTGGTAGCCCAGTGTCTTCTGGTCGAGGGTGGTGCGACTTGGCAGGGTGCGGTCGATGCGATAGCGGGCGCTGCCGCTCTGCATGATGTTCCAGGTGCTGCGCAGTTTGCCGAACTGGAATTCGATTCCTTTGTCGCTCTCGCTGATGGTGCGGGTCCAGTCTGGATATTTGCTGGCAATCGTATCCTTGGCATCCCATTGATTGAGCAATTCGCCCTGCCAGTTGAGGTTGAGGGTGAGCGGGGTATCGGTCTGGTTGATGAGTCGGGTGCGGATAAGGGCGGTGCGGGCATCGCCATAACGCAGCTCCAGCTCCAGCGTGAAGGGCTCGAACTCGAAGCGTTGCACCAGCGCACCGGGAATGGCGTACACCTCCTGCTTGCGGGCGCTGGTGAGCGGGAACGGGCGGCCGCTCGCATCGCTCAGGGTGAGCTTGTCCAGCTCGCTGGCAAAGAAGAGGCTGTACTCCTCCGAGATGACCATGGGGCCGGTAAAGCCCCCCCACTCCTTGTCGCTGGCAGGCAGCAGGAAACCGTGCCATGCCCCCAGATCGAGCAGCGGGTTGTATTTGAGGTTGGAGTAGCTGTCAAAGTCGCGGAATTGGGTCGGAGTTCCCCGACGGTCGATCACGTCCTTGTACTGGATGGCCTGCTCCGGTTTGGCGACTGTGCTGCTCTTTGTCTGGTTATCGTTGCAGGCGGTCAGTCCGAACAGGGCGGTGCCTAGGGCTACCGAGAGTAAAGTTTTACGAAACATTTCTCGCTCCAATTCCGTTTATGTAGGTTAAAAGGAAGATTTTTTACGCTTATTTTTAGTGAAAAGGTGTTCGGTAGCCATTGTATGGCAAGGAGAAAGGGGGCGCTGGCGCGAGATCACACTCTGAAGAGGCGGCAATGTGAGCGAGATCACTGGGTTACATCAGGTTACATTAGATTGGTTTTAAGTAATGTTTTACTTGTCGTTGCTCGCCAATCTGGCAGGGCAGGTGTGCAGGTATTGGTGAGGCGTCAGGCCGAACTCCTGTTTGAAGCGGGCGGCAAAGCGGCTGGGGGAGTCATAACCGCAGGCGAGGGCGACCTCCAGCGGGGTCAGGCCCTGTTGCAACAGGTTGAGGGCGTGGCTCATGCGCACCTGAGCCAGCAACTGGCGAAAGCTGCGACCTTCGGCGGCCAGCTTGCGCACCATGGAGGCGCGGCTCATGGAGAAGTGGGGGGCCACCGCCTCCAGGGTGTGGTCGATTCCGGGTTCCACCGCCAGGTAGCGTGCCAGCCGCTCTGCGAGGGTCATGGTGCTGGCGGGAAAGAGCAATCCGAGGGCGTTGGCGGCCCGCAGTTCGGCATAGAAGCCGCGCAGCAGTTCGGCCTGGGTCGCTTCGCTCAGTCCCCGTTCGGCCATGGTGCTGATGAGTTCAAAGCAGAAGGCGAGCCCGGGGGTGACTTTGACGGCGGGTTCCTCCAGATCGGCGTGGGAAGGGGCTGACTCGGCCAGCCATTCTGGTGGCGGCGGGGTGAGCAGCGTGATGGCGTGGGAGCGAAACTTGCCCTGCTCCGGCTGATTGACGAAAGTGAGCAGGTGGCCTGCCGGGATCAGCAGCCACCGCTCCCTGTCAAACGACAGACGTCGCTCGCGCCACCACAGTTGCTTGCTCCCCTGGGTGACCCAGATGAGGGTCGGGGCGTAGATGAGCACCCGGTGCAGGGGCTGCTGGCGGATCCCGAGATAGTGGCTCTGTTGCAGCAGGGGAGTGCTCATCCGGTTGGCTCCTAGGGGGTGACGAAGGTGGCGGTCAGGGTGGCTTTGCCGAGCGCCATGCTGTTGAGCATGTAGCCTACCATAGCGGGCGGGGTATCAGCCTTCACCTCGAGATCATGGGGCAGGGCCCAGGCGGTGAACTGATAGCGGTGCATGCCGTGACCTGCGGGCGGGCAGGGGCCGCCGTAACCCTGGCTGCCAAAGTCGGTGCGGATCTCCAATCCCTGCTTGAGCTTGCCGGAGGCATTGCTGGCCAGCTCGCTCTGGGTGGCAGGCAGGTTAACCACCAGCCAGTGCCACCAACCGCTGCCGGTAGGGGCATCGGGGTCATAGGCGGTGATGGCAACACTCTTGGTGCCTGCCGGCAGATCCTGCCAGCTAAGTTGGGGCGAGTGGTTGTCGCCGCTGCAGCCAAAGCCGTTGAAGCTGAACTGTTTGTCCATCAACTGGCCTTCGTGAATGTCCGTGCTCTTCAGGGTCATGGCAAAGGCTGGCATGGCCGTCAGGCAGAGCAGTGGCAACAGGGCACTCTGTTTGAGCAATTTCATCGGGTGACTCCTCGTGTGGTAACGGGTTCACTTTAGCGAGGGTGGGACAGGATTTTGTTGCAGAACGACTCAAAGTGAGGTCGATTAGTGAGTTAATTGAGCCTTTTGGTGTTTTTATGGCAAGAAGGTAAACGGCAGCCATAAAAAAACCGGCATCAGGGATGCCGGTTTTTTGTTTGACGATGAGAAGTGCGGCTTAGCGCAGGATCATCTCGTCACGGCCCGGGCCGACGGAAACCATCGGAACCGGTACGCCGAGCAGCTCTTCGATACGCAGCACGTACTGCTGGGCAGCGCGCGGCAGCTCTTCGAAGGTGCGGCAGCCGGTGATGTCTTCGCTCCAGCTTTCCATCTGCTCGTAAACCGGCTTCAGGGCGGCAGTTTGCGGCCAAATCGGGTTCTCGGTGTGGGCACCTTCGTAGGCCACGCAGATCTTCAGATCCGGCAGACCGGTCAGGCAGTCCAGCTTGGTCAGGGCCACTTCGGTGGCGGCTTGCAGCTCGACACCGTTCTTGGTGGCGACCGCGTCGAAGTAACCGACATCACGGGGACGGCCGGTGGTGGCACCGAACTCGTTGGTGATCTTGCGGAACTCGTCCTGGTTCTCCATGGCGGTCAGCAGAGTGCCGGTACCGACAGAGGAGCTGAATGCCTTGGCCACAGCGATGACGCGCTCCGGGCGCAGACCCGGCAGACCGCCACCGATACCGGCGTAGGCGCCGGATACGTGGGAGGAGGTTACCCAGGGGTATTCGCCGTAGATCAGGTCACGGCCAGCGCCCAACTGCGCTTCGAACAGCAGGGTCTTGCCTTCTGCCTGCAGCGCTTTCAGCGGCATGCTGACGTTGCACACGGCGTCGATCCACGGTGCAGAGACTTCCAGCAGCCAGTCGGCCATTTCCTGGGCAGTCTGGGTGAATTCGAAGGAGGGGTAGATAGCCTTCATCTGCGGTAGTTTCCAGTCCAGCATGAACTGGATGCGCTCGACCAGCACGTCCGGCTGTTTCAGCCAGCCAACCAGGATCGCTTTCTTCATCACGCGATCGCCGTAGGCAGGAGCGATGCCCTGACGGGTGGAGCCATAGGCGCCGTCACCCAGACGTTGCTCTTCAAGGGTATCTTCCAGTGCGTGCAGCGGCAGGCACAGGGTTGCGCGGTCAGAGATGGCCAGCTTCGGAGTCACGCCGGAGGCTTTGACTTCCTCGAGCTCGACGGTCAGTTTCTCGGGGCTGATCACCATGCCCGGGCCGAGGACAACCAGGCAATCCGGGTTGAATACGCCACTCGGAACCTGGTGCAGCTTGAAGGTGCCAAGGTCGTTGACCACGGTGTGGCCAGCGTTGTTGCCGCCCTGGAAGCGAATGCTGGCGCCAGCTTGACCTGCCAGATAATCCACGATGCGGCCTTTGCCTTCATCACCCCAGTTAGCACCTACGACTACGATAGACGACATGACTCTTTCTCCTAAGACGTTAGGCGTCCATCCTAGGAGCCTGATGCGGATTAGAAAAATTAATTATCTTTATAATTCCGATAAGAGAACCATATAATTATGGCCAATTAAGCGGCAAACTGCTCGATTTTGCCTGACAAGCCCCGCACCTCGCGGGTTGAGGGACTCTTATGCTGGATATTCACTGGCTGCAAACCTTTGTCACTCTGGCCCGATTGCAACATTTTGGTCAGACCGCCACCGAGCTGCACATGACCCAACCCAATGTCAGCCTGCATATCAAACGGCTGGAGCAGGCGACCCGGGTGCGGCTGATCGAGCGCAGTCCGTTTCGCCTGACGCAGGCGGGGGAGCGGCTACTGCAAAGCGCCGAGCGCACCATCGCCGAGTTGCAGCTCTGCCAGTCCGATCTCAATGCCCTCAACCAGCTGAGTCAGGGGACGCTGGCCATCGCCGCCAGCGACATTATCTCCCGCCTGCTGCTTATCCAGCCGTTCCAGCGCTTCAAGCGGGAGTTCCCCGGCATCGACCTCACTCTGTTCAACACCACTTCGGATCAGGCCGCCGAGCTGGTCAAGGCGGGCAAGGCGGATCTGGGTTTTGTCATGGCGCAAAAGCGCAGCGAACCGCTCTTCTATACCGAGCTGCAACAGGTAACCTGGTGCGCCCTGGGCCACGGCCTTGCCCGCTGGCAGGCGCGGGCGGTGGCGGGAGAGAGCGATCCCCTCGACGAGCCGACCCTGATCCTGCTCGGTCACGACACCCGCACCCGGGCGCTGATCGACCCGTCCCTGCCGCTGCTGGCCTTGCCCCCCTGCCGCATCATGGAGGTAGGCAGCGTGGACGCCCAGCTCGATTGGGCCGAGGCGGGCTTTGGTGTCGCCATCGTGCCGGACTTCTCCCTGCATCCGCGCCTCAACCTCACCGCGCCGGTCACCAGCCTCGGCGACTTTCCCGGTACCAGTCTGGGCTACGTGGTGCGCCAGAATCAGGTGTTATCGCGGGCCATCAAGCAGTTGCTGCACTGGGTGGAGGAGGAGATCCAGAAGCCCAACCCCTATCTGACCCGGGTGATGGAGCCGTAGCGGGGCGGCAAGGTGAGCAGGCCAATCGACTTCGCCACTGTCGAGCGCATATCAATAATCAGGGCAGCCGAGGCTGCCCTGATGCGTTTGTGGGTGCTGACCACTCAGTGCTGTGGCGGTGTGGCTGCGCTGGTGGCAGGGGAGGGCAGTGTATCGGTTTTATCCTGCGGTGGGGTTTCGCCAGTCACTGCGCTGCTGGCCGGCTCGGCTGCCTGCTCTTGCGGCGTAGTGGCCGCAGAGACGCTCTGTGGCAACTGAGTCGAAACGGCAGCCGATGGTGATGGAGCCGTTGACGCTGCGGCCGAAGGGGCCACGCTCTCATCCTCGGTGGTTGGTGCAGTGAGCTCGGGGGCGACCTCAAGCGCCTCTTCGGGCAAGGAATTAACCTCTGTGGCTTCTGTCGCCACTGCGGCACTCACCTGCTCTGTCGTGGGCACCGCCTCCGAGGCCGATGGCGCTGGTGTTAACAGCTCCGGCGTCAGCTGTTCCGCGGTTAACTGCTCGGGGGTCAGTGACAAGGGAGCTGGCGGTTGATCCGACATCCCCGCATGGAGGGGCAGCTCGGTTTGCGCCTGCAACTGCGCGGGCGTCACCTTGCTCAGGGCGGGATGCAGCCGACTGAACTGTTTGACCCGGGCCAGCAGGGTATCGCGCACGGTTCGGACGATGGGGTCCGGCAGGCTGGCCAGCGCCACCAGTTCGGCGCTCATCCCGATATTGTTGATGGCGGTGGTCTGCCCCGGATAGAGGTTGGCAGCGATACGGCTGCGCTGGTAGTAGGGGTGTTGTTTGAGCAGCGTGTCGATCTGCTCCCCTTCGATGGGGATGAGGCGCACCTTGCAGCGGCTGATCAGATCGCCGACCGCCAGACTGGGGTGACCGGCTACCACAAAAGCGGCATCCAGCGAGCCATCGCACAGCCCTTCCAGCGGTTCGCTCTCCGACTTGAGCTGATAGGCAGCAAACTGCCCGGGTTGCCATCCCATGGCTGCCATCAGGGCCTGGCTGGTGATCTGCTCACCGGCGCCCTTGTTGCCCGGGTAGACCCGTTTCCCCTCGATATCCGCCAGAGTGGTGATGCCGCTGTCAGGGGCGGCCAGCAGGGTCAGCGACTCCTGATAGAGGCGAAACAGGCTGCGCAGCTCATTGTTGGCTCCCTGCCCGCTGAAGGGGCCGGTGCCGTGCAGGGCGTGGTGCAACACATCGGACTGCACCAGCGCCAGCTGTACGTCCCCCTTGTCGAGTGCCTTGAGGTTGGCCATCGAGCCACGGGTGCTCTGCACGGTGCAGCTGTCCCCATGCAGGGCATGGCCGGCATTGAGCACTCGGCAGATGGCGCCACCGGTCGGGTAGTAGACCCCATTGAGCGGGCCCGTTCCGATAGTCAGCGCCTGGCTGCCAAAGGGGAGCAGCGCAGAGAGTGCACAGAGGGGGAGCAGAAGGTGATGCAAGATCCGTAGAGACATAATTGACCGTTGACTGAGTTGACCGCTGGCTGGTGACACAGGGAAAAAGGGATGGGGCTTGCCCATCCCGTTGCTGGCTGATCAGGGCTTGTTATTGAGGATTGCCCGCTCCATCCGCGCCAGCGCGTCGGTCAGCCGTGCCCTGGTGCAGCCGAAGTTGAGCCGCACGAACTGACCGTCGCCAAACTGGGCGCCGGGGGAGAGACCAACGCCGGCCTGCTCGAAGAAGGCGATGGGATCGGCAAGGCCAAGGCCGCTCACATCGATCCAGGCCAGATACGTCGCCTGATGGTTGGCCAGCTTGACGCCGGGCCAGCGGGCAACCGCCTGCTGGATCAGGGCCAGATTGGCCGCCAGATAGTCGAGCTGCTCGGTCAGCCACTGTTCGCCACCCTCATAGGCCGCTTCGGCGGCGACAAAGCCCAGCAGGTTGACGTCGGCGCTGATGCCGCGCATCGCCTGCTGCAGCCTGAAGCGCAGACGGGCGTTGGGGATAATGGCGAAGGAGCAGCAGAGACCGGCGATATTGAAAGTCTTGCTCGGGGCCATCATCACCGCGCAGCGCTCGGCTGCTTGTGCACTGATGGCACCGTAGGGAATGTGGCGGGCGTTTTTATCCAGCAGCAGATCGCAGTGGATTTCATCGGAGCAGATCACCAGATTGTGGCGCGCGGCGATGGCATCGATGGCCAGCAGCTCGTCACGGGTGAAGATGGTGCCGCCCGGGTTGTGGGGGTTGCATAGCAGCAGCAGATCTGCGGCGGGAGCCTGACGCTCAAGCTCTTCAAGATCCAGCACCCAGCGACCGGCTTCTTCAATCATCGGCACGGTAAGCAGGGGACGATCATTGAAGCCCGGCGCCTGCAGGAAGGGGTAATAGACCGGCTTGGGGGTGATGATGCCGCGGCCATGCTGACTCCACGCCTTGCAGGCGAGGTTGAGCCCCGGCACCACGCCCGGCAGGAATACCAGCCATTCGGGTTCGATGGCCCAGCCATAGCGGGTCGCCATCCGTTCGATAATGAGTTCGATCAGGCGCGGCGAGGGGCGTGAATAGCCGAAAATGCCGTGGGCGACCCGTTTGGTCAACGCCTCGATCACGGACGGGGGGGAGACAAAGTCGGTATCGGCAACCCACATGGGCAGCACATCCTGACCCTTGTACTTGTCCCATTTCAGGCTCATGGTGCCACTACGGTCTACTTCCTGATCAAAATCAAACATGCGAACTCCTTGTGCTGGCAGGATGGGCTTTCACTCTACGGGGTCGCGGCCTCCCTCGCAAGGCGCACACCCGCTTATGCCATCCTTGAGCCCGCTCTTGATAGTGACATAAGATAGGCGCCGAATTTTCATACGGCTGCCGCCCGTTAGCCCGTATCGTCCCTCCAACCAGTGGTAACCCTATGAGCTTGTCGATAGCGGCGGTCAAACGCCCTGACCCCGTCTCTCTTTCATTTCTTGCCGTGACCTTTATGACCGGCGTCGCGGTGGCACTGCAGGTGCCTACCTTAAGTCTGTTTCTGGCCGAAGAGGTGCAGGTGCGCCCCTTTCTGGTCGGGCTCTTCTATACCATCAATGCTGTGGTGGGCATTCTGGTCAGCCAGTGGCTGGGCCATCGCTCCGACAACAAGGGGGATCGCAAGCGACTGATCCTGCGCTGCTGCTTTGCCGGGGTAGCGCTCTCCTTGCTGTTTGCCTGGAACCGCAACTACTGGCTGCTGGCGAGTCTGGGGGTCATGCTTGCGGCGCTGGCGGCCACGGCCAGTCCCCAGCTGTTTGCGCTGGCGCGGGAGTATTCTGACAGCCGCAACCGGCGGGCGGACATGTTCAGCTCGGTGATGCGGGCCCAGTTTTCGCTGGCCTGGGTCATAGGCCCGCCCATCGCCTTCGCGCTAGCCATCGGCTACGGCTTCGAACTGATGTACTTGGCCTCGGCACTGGCCTATCTGCTCTGCGCCCTGGTGGTGTGGCGCTGGCTCCCCTCTCTGCCTTTGCCCAAGATGGCCGAAGAGACAGAGCGGGTCAGCAGCTGGCGGGATCCGGCGGTGCGGGCGCTCTTTATCGCCTCCACCCTGATGTGGACCTGTAACAGCATGTACCTCATCAATATGCCGCTCTATATCACCCGGGAGCTCGGGATGGATGAGAAGCTTGCCGGTATCCTGATGGGCACGGCGGCGGCGCTGGAGATCCCCTTCATGCTGCTGGCGGGTTATTACACGGCCCGTTTTGGCAAGCGCCCCATGATGTTGTTGGCGGTGCTGGCTGGCGCGGCCTTTTACACAGGTCTGGTGACCCTCACCGACCAATACGCCCTGATCGCCTTGCAGCTGTTCAACGCCATCTTCATCGGTATCGTGGCGGGGATCGGCATGTCTTATTTTCAGGATCTGATGCCGGGGCGGGCCGGGGTAGCGACCACCCTGTTTGCCAACAGCATCCGCACCGGCTCCATCATGGCAGGGGCCATCGCCGGAGTGGTGGCGGAGGTGTGGAGTTTCCACGGGGTCTTTATGGTGGCGCTGGGATTGGCGCTGGTGGCACTGGCCGCCAGCTGGCGGGTGCCCAACGTCTGACGGGGGATCTGGCTGTTATTTATCGTGCCGGGGCTGGGCGTGCGGAAGCGGCGCTGATTCGCCCTGATATTCGTTGCGCAGGCAGCGCAGCAGCAGCTCGGTCGCTGGGCCGAGAGATTCGGGGGAGAGGGTCAGCAGGTAGGTGTAGAGGTGGCGCTCGTTGCCGCTCTCCAGATCCAGCTGTATGAGTGAACCTTCCGCCAGCTCCCGCTCTATCAGATGGCGCGGCAGCCAGGCATAGCCGAGGCCAAGGCGCAGCATGGCGAGCACTTCGTGGTAGTGGGTCGCCTTCCAGCCGGTGTCATCCGCATCGTTCCAGTCCACCGAGCGGTGAATGGGGGGATGAAGGCTGATCTGGTTGTGGCTGGTCAGCACGTCGCTGCGGATGGGCCCCTCCTCTTGCGCCAGCGGATGGCTGGCGGCGCAGAGAGGCAGCAGGCATACCTCGTCCAGCAACAGGCCGGTGCGATCGCCGGGCAGGTGCTCGGAGAGCATCAGGTCCCCCGGTTGCAGGGCGTTGAAGTGGCAGTGAATGCGTTCGTGCAGGTTGACCCGGCAACCCCGGCTGCGGGGATAGAAGCTGGCCAAGGCCCGATAGAGGCGATCCCTTGGTTGCAGCGCCGAGACATAGAGGTTGATCTGCGGCTCCCACTGCCGCTCCAGGTTGTTGGCCAGATTCTCCAGCTCCTCCACCTGCTGGCTCAGCTGACGGGCCCGCTTGAGGAAGATCTCGCCCGCCGGGGTAAGCACCGCCTTGCGGCCGCGCACCTCCAGCAAGGGCACCCCCAGACTCTGCTGCAACTTTGCAACCGCATGATTGAGGGAGGACTGGCTCTTGTTCAGCGCCTCGGCCGCCTGGGCGTAGCCGCCGCAGTCGACTACCGCCTGAAAGATCCGCCATTGCTCAAACGTGCTCTTGGGACGAAACATAGTTCAACCTGATTGGAGATAGGATGGTCAGTGGTTCGAACAGGGAGCCTGTGCTCCCTATTCAATTTAACCCCTGCCGTACAACACTCTGGGTATTTTATTGATTTATTTGGGCTGAGCCGCCTGTTTATTTTGGCTGAGCCACAAAGGTTTGGCCGGTTTTGCCGCGGCTGTCCGACCCCATCAGGTAGAGGTAGAGGGGCATCAGGTCGGCCGGGGTCTTGAGGTTCATGGGATCTTCCGCCGGGAAGGCGCTGGCGCGCATCTTGGTGCGGGTGCCGCCTGGATTGAGGGTATTGACCCGCACACCGGTGTTCTCAAGCTCGTCGGCCAGCACTTCCATCATCCCCTCGATGGCGAATTTGGAGATGGCATAGGTGCCCCAGTAGGCGCGCCCTTTGCGCCCCACGCTGGAGGAGGTGTAGACGATGGAGGCATCGCCCTGCGTCTTGGCAGTCTGGCGCAGCAGCGGCAGCAGCGCCTGGGTCAGCAGGAATTCCGATTTGACGTTGACCTGCATCACCTCGTCCCACTCCTTCTCCTGAATGTGTTCAAACGGAGAGAGGGTGCCGAGCAGACCGGCGTTGAACAGCACGCCGTCGAGGCGGCCAAACTGCTGGGCGAAGGTTTCGGCCATGCCGCGGTAGTGGGCGGCGGTGGCCCCTTTCAGATCCACCGGCACGATGGCGGGCAGCGGATAACCGGCCGCTTCAATCTGGTCATACACGGCTTCGAGTTTGGCGCTGGTGCGGCCGAGCAGGATCACGGTGGCACCGTGAGCGGCGTAGGTGAGGGCGGCTTCGCGGCCGATCCCGTCGCCGGCACCGGTGACCAGAATGACTTTATCCTTGAGCAGATCGCGGGGCGCCTGATAATCGAGCATGACAACTCCTGTTAACAAATTCCGGCCATAAGTGCATGGCAATCGGCGCCAAGTGTACTGATCCGCGCGCCTGTTTGACCAGCCAGCGGCAAGAAAAATGTGAAGAAAATAGAGAGGTTGTGATGCTCGGGTTGGTTTTTCCTGGCACTGGCTGCGATTTTTTGCGCGCCTCCATCAAACTCCCTAGAATGTGACGAAAACCGATCCATTCTGGAGTCCATCGTGACATTTCTGACCGAATATGGCCTGTTTTTGGCCAAGACAGTGACCTTCCTGCTGGCCATCGGCGCCATCATCCTGATGATCGTCAGCACTCGCCAGCCGAAAGCGCGCAAGGGTGAGCTGGTGGTGACCGATCTCTCGAGCGAGCTGGAGCAGGGGCAATTTGCACTCAAGAGCGCGCTCGCCAGCAAGGCCGAGCGCAAGGTGATGGAAAAGCAGCAGAAAGAGGAGCAGAAGAAGCGCGCCAAGGCGGGGGATGAGCGCAGTCGCCTGTTCGTGCTCGATTTCAACGGCAGCATGGATGCCAAAGAGGTAGCCTCCCTGCGCGAAGAGGTGAGCGCGGTGATCGGCGTCGCCCAGCCCGGCGACGAAGTGCTGCTGCGACTCGAATCCGGTGGCGGCGTGGTGCATGGCTATGGCTTGGCCGCTTCCCAGTTGCAGCGACTGCGCGATCGTGACATCAAGCTCACCGTGGCTATCGACAAGGTGGCGGCGAGCGGCGGCTACATGATGGCCTGCGTGGCGGACAAGATCCTGGCTGCCCCCTTTGCCATCGTCGGCTCCATCGGGGTGATCGCCCAGATGCCGAACTTCAACAAGTTGTTGAAAAAGCACGATATCGAATTCGAGATGCACACCGCCGGCCAGTACAAGCGCACTATCACCATGTTTGGCGAGAACGACGATCTGGGGCGCGAGAAGTTTCGCGAGGAGCTGGCGGCGATCCACGAGCGCTTCAAGGCCTTTGTGGCCGAACACCGCCCGCAACTCGATATCGATCAGGTCACGACCGGTGAACACTGGCTGGCGAGTCAGGCCAAGGGGCTGGGGTTGGTGGATACCCTCTGCACCAGCGATGACTACCTGCTGGCGCAGGCCAGCCACCACAAGGTGATCGGCATCAGCTATCGCAAGCCTAAAAGTCTGACCCAGAAGCTGGGACAGCAGGGCGCGCAGGCGCTCGAGGCGGGATTAGGGCGTCTGTGGCAGCAGAGCCCCTGGCGCTAACCCGAGGGAAATCCCGCGATAAAAAGGCCAGCCGATGCCCATAGGCTGGCCTTTTTGCATCCGGTTGTACCTTGCTGGTGAACAAAGGTTGTTTCTATTGAGGCCCTCTGTTACAACTGAACGCTTTCCCCGTTTATGACAGGATCTTGTGGTAAGAGCTGCGGGGCATGGAGCATAGCGATGTCATGGAGCACCTTCAGGCAATTTACCCCGCTGGTCTGGATCGTCATTCTGGGCACCTTCATGGTGCGCACCAGCTACTACATGGTGTGGCCCTTCCTCTCCATTCTGCTCTATCGGGAGTATGACCTTTCGGCCACCTTCATCGGCCTGTTGCTGGGGAGCTCAATGGCCCTCTCTACCCTGGTCAGTTTTTACGGCGGCTGGCTCTCTGATCGCTTCGGGCGGCGCAGCATACTGCTGGCTGGTTGTCTGGTGGCGATGATCTGTTTCGGCCTGCTCGGCTTCTCCCATGCGGTGTTCTGGCTTGGGGTCGGGGTGATGGGTAGCGGCCTCTCGTCGGGGCTCATCGATGCCCCCGGCAAGGCGCTGATGGCCGACAGTCTGGCCTCGGCCAAGGCGCGGGAGCTGGCACTGCACCTGCGCTATTTTCTGCTTAATCTGGGGGCCGCGTTGGGGCCTCTGCTAGGGGTGACTCTCGGGATCAACGCCCAGCAGGAGACCTTCCTGTTTCTGGTGGTGAGCTATTTGCTGCTGTCGCTGGCCTTTGGCTGGGGATTTCGCCGGGCTGGCAGCACAGGCAAGCCGGGTGCAGCTGGCCCCGGACTGCGGGATGCCATCAAGGTGTTGCTGGCGGATCGCGCCTTCCTGCTGCTGGTGATGGCCAATCTTCTGATGGTGCTGGTTTACTCCCAGTTTCACTCGCCGCTGGTGCAGTATCTGACCCGGGCCGGTATGCCGCAGGTGGCCGAGCTGGTTGCCCTGCTGGTGGCGACCAACGCCCTGACCGTGGTGCTGCTGCAGTTTCCGCTGCTGCGGTTGTTGTCACGCTGGCCGGTGCGGGTACGGCTTCATATCGGCATGGCGCTCTTTCTGGCGGCCCAGCTGCTCTTCGCGCTGGGGGACCCGATGGTGCGCAGCCACTGGTTTGGTGCCGTGCTGCTGCTCAGCATCGGCGAGACCATCCTCTTCCCCCTGCTCAACGTGCTGATCGACCAGATGGCCCCTGCTCACCTCAAAGGGAGCTACTTTGGTGCCAGCGCACTGGCCGGGTTGGGAGGGGCCGCAGGTGCCCTGCTGGGAGGCTGGATCCTCGAGCAGTGGAGCGGTCAGTGGCTCTATGCGCTGATGGCGCTGCTTTGTGTGGCGATTTTTGCGCTTTATGAGTGTGGGGCCAGAGTACAGCGTCCCGCTGTGGCCACGTCTGTGGTTGAGCGGAGCTGACCCGGTTAATGCGGGGATCTGTGATGCTGAATGTTCAGTGCGTGCTACCCGGCGTCTTCTCTTTGAGCGCCTTCTTGGCTGCGTACATCCTCTCGTCGGCGAGCCGGATCAGGTTTAGCCCGTCGTCGTAGTGCTCCGGCCCGGTCTGCACTATGCCGATACTGAGGGTGAGATCGCCCAACTGCTCCTTGACGGTGTTGATCAATCGTTTGAGATAGATATCCCGCGCCTGACTCTCGTTGCAGTTGGGCAGGATCAGGCAGAATTCATCTCCCCCATAACGAAAGCAGCTGTCTTCGGCGCGAAAGACCTGACGGATGCAGTGGCCAACGATGCGCAGGATCTCGTCTCCGCGCTGGTGACCTTCGGTATCGTTGATTTGCTTGAAGTTGTCGATATCGAGATAGGCGATGGCCATGGGTTCGGCACGGCGCTGACAGGTGCGCAGGCTCAGCAGCAACAGCTCGTTGAGGTGGCGAACGTTGAGCAATCCGGTCAGGGCATCGGTGCGGTTCAGCTCCTCCAGTTGCTTGGTTCGTTCGCGTACTTTCTGCTCCAGACTCTTGGCATAGTTCTCCGACTTCTCTCTGGAGGACTCTATTTCCGACACCAGACTGCGAATGTAGGTTTCGAAGACCAGAGTGATGTCGAACAGAAAGAGTTTGTCCAGTGCGGCCAGCATGACGAGGCGCTCCGGTTCATCGTGGATCTGCTCGAACATATCCTCGATCAGCAGGGCTTTGAGGGTGTTGATGGCGGCCAGATAGAGCTTGGGTTCGACTCCGATCCGCTTGTGAACCAGCCCGATCCGCAGCCGGTTGTTGACGTACTCCAGATCGTAATGGCCGCTGAAGAGATCGAGCACATAGCGCCGTTGTGCGGTGCGCAACCGTATGAGGGTATCAGCATCCCCGATCAACAGGGCGATTTCGGTGATGGCCGTCTGCTGCTGGTAGAAGCGATCCACCAGGGCGTCTATCCGTGGTTCTATCTTGCTGCAATAACTTGCCAGCCGCGCCACATCCTGCTCATTGAGCAGCAATAACTCCTTGCGATGGGCAATTTCGAAGTCGGTGATCCTCATCTGCTCAAGCAGGGTCTGTTCGGTCGGATTCATCGTCGTCCTCGGTTTATTACTGGGCGTTACGCTGTCCATGAGGTGGGACAAACAAGCAGGCGTGGCAACTGATAGTGTAGTCAGTGAGACTGGTGGCGCGCGCAATGCCCCCGTATGGCGGGGGCCATTGAGGGTCAGATGAGGACTAAAGGGGCAAGAGAGCCGGAGGAGGAGATCAGAACGTCAGCACCTTGTCGGCAGCCAGGGTCCATTGGGCCAGCATCGGCAGGGTGCCGACCTCAATCCCCTCGATCAGCGGCAGGGCGGTGATGCCACGGGCATCGGTGCAGGTCTTGCACAGGCGAATGGTGACGCCCTGAGCCAGCAGGATCTCCAGCATCTGGCGCAGGTTGTATCCCTCGGCCGGTGCCTGACCGGCCAGCGCTGCACTCACCGCATCGGACATCAGGAACAGCTTGAGGCTGGCCCCCCCCTGTTCGTTGAGGGCGATAGCGAGACGCAGGGCGTTGAACAGGGATTCGCTGCCATAGGGGGCCCCGTTGGCAATGACCACAATTTGTTGACTCATAACAGACTCCCGATTGAAAAGAGCGCCATTGTAGAACCAACAGGGTGCCAATTGCGTGATGTTGCACAACTTCTGTCGCACCTTTTTCCCGCTTGCTTGACCCTGCTGCCGATCGAGGTTTTTATGGTCAGCTCGCAAACAAGACCGGATGAATCGAGATGTGGAAAGTATTGGGAGCCGGCTTGCTGCTGTTGGCGGGTCAGGCCTTTGGCAGTGAGGCGGTCGGTTGCAAGGCCCGTCTGCAGGCCGTCAACGACCAGCTGGTGTTTGCCAAAGCACACAACAATGCCGGGCAGATTGCCGGGCTCGAACAGGCAGCGCGCAATATCAAGGCCAACTGTACTGATGAAGGTCTGCTCAAGGAGCAGAAAGAGCGGGTTAACAAACTGCGCGGCGAGGTGGACGAGCGCCTGCTCGAGTTGCAGGAGGCGAGAGTCAGTGGCAAACCGGAGAAGATTGCCAAGCGGCAGGCCAGGCTGGAGGAGTCCCAGACCCGGATGCTGGAGGCCCAGCGGGAGCTGGACAAACTGATCCGGCTGGTCGGCAAGTGATGCCCAGCCGCTGCACGCAGGATCAAAAAAGGCCGATTGCTCGGCCTTTTTTTCGTTTTACGGTCTGTGCATCAGCTACTGCCTGTGCATCCGCACAAACTTCTCCATCAGCTGATCTTCGGTCTCCACATGAGCGGGATCCCAGATGATGCAGTCGATAGGGCAGACACTGATGCAGGTCGGCTTCTCATAGTGACCGACGCACTCGGTGCAGCGACTGGGGTCGATCTCGTAGATCTCCTCACCCAGGCTGATAGCCTGGTTGGGGCACTCGGGATCGCACATGTCACAGTTGATGCACTTGTCGGTGATGAGCAGCGCCATTTCAGGCCGCCGTGTGCGGGTTGCGGGTATCCTGGCTGTCGCCCAGATTGCGCAGCAAAATGCCGTAGTTCACATCCAGATCTTTCGGGACTGGCACATAGACCACGTGACCGTTGCCCGGCGCGGTATCGATAAGCTCGCCCTTGCGGTTCTCCATCTGCTCCAGATTGAAACGGACGTTGCCCTGCGGGGTCATCAGCTCCAGATTGTTGCCCACCAGGAACTTGTTCTTCACCTCGACCTCGACCATGTCACCTTTGCGACCGGTGATCTCGCCGACAAACTGCTGGGTGTCGGAGACAGAGTAGCCGTAGTCGTAGTTCTGGTATTCGCTGTGATTGTGACGGCGCAGGAAGCCCTCGGTGTAGCCGCGGTGGGCCAGATTTTCGAGGGTACCCATCAGGCTGCGGTCGAACGGACGACCCGCCACCGCATCGTCGATGGCCTTGCGGTAAACCTGAGCGGTACGGGCGCAGTAGTAGAAGGATTTGGTGCGCCCTTCGATTTTCAGGGAATGAACGCCCATCTTGGTCAGTCGCTCGACGTGCTCGACGGCGCGCAGATCCTTGGAGTTCATGATGTAGGTGCCGTGTTCGTCCTCGAACGCGCTCATGTACTCGCCCGGGCGGTTGGACTCTTCCAGCAGCACAAGGGCATCAGTCGGCTTGCCAAGGCCTAGCGTGTTGTCCGGACGCACTGCGATGGGCTCCTGACGGTGGACGATCTGGCCCACGTCATCTTCTTTACCCTCGTGTACCTTGTACTCCCAGCGGCAGGAGTTGGTGCAGGTGCCCTGGTTGGGGTCACGCTTGTTGATATAGCCGGAGAGCAGGCAGCGGCCGGAGTAGGCCATGCACAGCGCGCCGTGAACGAACACTTCCAGCTCCATCTCCGGCACCTGCATGCGGATCTCTTCGATCTCGTCCAGCGACAGCTCGCGGGAGAGAATGGTGCGGGTCAGGCCCATCTGATGCCAGAACTTCACTGTGGCCCAGTTGACCGCGTTGGCCTGCACCGAGAGGTGAATGGGCATATCCGGGAAGGCTTCACGCATCATCATGATAAGACCGGGGTCTGACATGATCAGCGCATCCGGCTTCATCTCAACCACAGGGCGCATGTCGCGGATAAAGGTCTTGAGCTTGGAGTTGTGGGGCTGGATGTTGGCCACCACATAGAACTGCTTGCCCAGTGCATGGGCTTCGTTGATGCCCAGCTGCAGGTTTTCATGATCGAATTCGTTGTTGCGCACCCGCAGGCTGTAGCGGGGCTGACCGGCATAGACGGCATCAGCGCCATAGGCATAGGCGTAACGCATGTTCTTGAGGGAACCTGCGGGGGAGAGCAATTCTGGTTTAAACATGGCGGACTCTTTATATCTGATTGCAAATCAGGACGATGCCACCTGATGGCATCGTAGTGGTTGAGCTGCGGTGCAAGATGCCCTCCGGGAGGAGGCTCAATGCAGCGCGACCCGATGACGGCATATCCGGGGTTATCTAAAGAAGATGCGCCGGATATTCGGGGTGCGAGATTGTACTCGTCCCCACGTCATCATGCAATTTGGCAGGAAATTGTTGGCTGCGCGAGCCGACAGGATGCCGAAATGAAACAGCCGCTCAGGCCCAACGGGAGAGGGGGGAGGGCATGGCGTAGACGTAACCCTGTTGATAGTCACAGCCGAGCTGGTCGGCAATCTCGATATGGGTCTGGTTTTCCACCCCTTCGCACACCACCTTCATGCCGAGTCGCTGCAGGTACTCCACCAGTCCGGTCAGCATGCGCAAGGCATGGCTACTCCTGGTCGCTTGCAGCAGCAGGGAGCGATCCAGCTTGATGATCTCGTAGGGGAGCGCCATCACTCGCTGAAAATTGCACTCCTGGGTGCCAAAGTCATCGCAGGCGATATGGGCACCGTGGCTGCGCAGTACCTCGATCAGGGCCAACTCCTTGCGCTCTAGCGGGGCGTACTCCACCACCTCGAACCAGATTGCGATATCCAGCTTGCGGGCTTGTAGCAGCACCAGCAGCAACAGGTTCTGATAGGTGGCGCTGCTCAGTGTGGGATTGAGGTTGATGGAGAGCATATATGACCTTCCCTTCGCCAGTGCTGGCAGGTCGCGCAGAATGGCTCTGAGCATAACGATATCCACATACAGGGACTCCTCATCGCTGAGAGAGGGAAAGTCTATTCCCTGATAGCGCTGCTGGTGGGGTTCCCAGCGTCTGGCCAGCGCCTCAAAGCCGATGATCTGGCGATCCCGGTCAACGATTGGCTGATAAAAGGGCACGGCAATGTCCGCTGTCGTCAGGGATGCCACGTCACCGACCGGAAACTCTTCTTTAAACGCAAACATGTCACTTCCCTGCTGACTGAGATGATTTCGGATAATAGGGGAGGATGTTGAAAGCTGGCTGTAGGAATTGTCTGATTGTTTGCAGAAAAAATACTTTGGCAGTATCAGATTATTCCGATTAAGTCCGCTGTGTGGATTATCTAGACTGGCCTCAATGACGAATCGCCGAGCCAAATATGATCATCTGGCGATCTGCATATATGGAATTCGTATATTTTTCGGAGCCTTCAATGAATGAAGGCACCACTCTCTATCGTTTTTACAGTGTGATAATTATTCATGAATAAGATTTTTACTGTATTGCTGCTTATATTCAGCAGCAATGCCTTGGCATCGCCGGATATTAGCGTTGGCACCTTATATGACTATATGTCGGCAGAAAAAACTACGCTGCTCAAGCGGGTTAGAAATCTTGGTGATGAGACGGCATTTGTCAAAATAACCTTGGCCGAAATTATATATGATACCGATGGCGTGCCGAAGGAGCAGGAGTTACCGGAGGAGGGGGTTCGTCAGTTGGTGATCAGTCCCTCCAGGTTGATTATCCCTGCTGGCGGCTCACAGGCTACCCGTTTTATCTATATGGGAGTGCGGGAGCGAGAACGTTATTTTCGGGTGCGTTTTGTACCGGTCAAGCCACAGGATGATGAAATAACCGAATTGCCACCACAACAGCAAATTAGCGCCGGGGTCAGCATCATGACCGGTTATGGCACCATTTTGTTTGTGGCACCCAAAGAGACCCATTATGACACCCGGATTGGCCGCAATAACGGTGCCCTCTATGTGGAGAACCGGGGCAATGCCACCGTTATTCTCGATTATCTGGAGCTGTGTGACAAAACGTCATGCAGCCAACCGGAGAAGCTGCATCTGTTGCCCGGCGTTAAAAAACGGGTCAGCCAAGATGCCACCAGTACGGTTCGTTTTGAACTGATAGAAGGAAAGCAATCGGTATTCAAGGAGTTCAAGGCCTGAACATCGATATGTCATATGAATATCATCAAAGAATAAGGAGTGGTTATGAAGAGGTTATGGTTCACCCCCGCACTGTTGTTGGCAAGCAGTACCCTGATGGCGGCCGAGCGCATTGAGCATACTGTGACGGTAATGGCGCAGATCCCGACCGAAAACTTTTATGTGCAACCCGTGGGTGACTGGATGAGTACCCCACAGAAACTGACCTTTAACCCCTTTAGCCAAAAGCTGGATCCCTTGGCCAAGCAGCTGGAGATGAAGAGCACCATTGGTCCCATCAAGGGTTATCTGGTTTATCCCGCAACCATGGCCAGCGTCAAGGAGAGTATCGGTTTGACGGTCAAGGTGGCAGGCGTTGCGCTGACCACTACATCTGCTGACTTGCTGAATCAGGCAGATGCCAATACTGGCAAACAGGTAGGGCTGGAGATTATTCCGGCCGCGGCGCCAACCGGTGGCTACAAGCCCGGCAACTATCAGGGGATTGTCAGCATGATGTTTGAATCGGAGGCACCGCCTGCTCAAGGCAGCTGACATGAGTATGTGGGGGTCATCAGGCCCCCTTTAATTGATATTCCAGGCATTCAGGTTGCACTTCATGGTTCGTTCTCTTCTTCTCTTGCTCGGGTCGTTGCTCTCTGCCTCATTGGCGGCGGCAGACCCGGCACTGTTGCTGCAACAGGCGCAGCAGTTGCCGGAAGGGTTTGAAGAGCACTTTTTTGGTGTTCCCCTGATGGTGCGAGTCACTGTCGACGGTCGCCTGCTGGGGGATGGGGAAGTGCTGCTCGGGCGGGATAACTCGGTACAGCTGCTTTCACTGGTGGATGTGCAGGAGAGCGATTTTGACGAGGGTACGCGTGAACGCTGGTTGAGCAAGTTGGGAAGTCATCTGCCACTCGGCGAGTGCGGCCGTGCCTGTCCCGAAGGCATAGTGGGGTTGCAATACAGCCTGGAGGAGTCCCAGCTCTCGGTGCTGACCGGTCAGGTGGAGCTGGGGGCGCGGGATCAGCGCTTTATGGCGCTGCCTCAAGAGAGCAAGGGGTTGCTGATCCAGAACCAGCTGAACCTGGTGCAGGGCACTCAGCGCCATGGACACTACAACCTGCAGCTGGAGGGCAGCTGGGGACCGTGGACCCCTTTTATGGAGGGGGATGCCACCCGGCAGGAGGGGCAATCGAGTGAAGTCGGCCTGGCTCAGCTTTATGGCGAGCGGCTCCATGAGGCCAATTTTTATCGTCTCGGCTTCTTCTTTCCCTCGGCGCAGGGGTTGGTGCGTCAGCCCAACTACTACAGTGGTGCGACGCCTACAGTGCTTGGTGTGATGTGGGGCAGCTCGGATCTGTTGCGCCGGGAACGCGGGGTACCCAGTCTGGCGCCGATCCAGGTGGCACCGGCACGGCCGGGCATGGTTGAGATCTATCGGGACGGCAACCTCATCCAGTCCCAGCCGGTCGTATCCGGTCTGCAGGCGCTCGATACCCGCTCGCTACCCGGTGGTATCTACGAGGTGGAGCTGCGGCTGCTTGAGGATGGTCAGGAGACCCGCCGTTGGCGCGAAATGATCTACAAACCCTCCAACTGGCAGACACCGGAGGAACCGTGGCGTTTCAACCTGTTTGCCGGGCGTCAGACCCGCTGGCTGGTGCGGCAGGGAGACAGCGATCTGGAAGGCGCCAGCGGTGGTGCTGCGGTGAACCACCTGCTGCTTCCCTCGCTGGTGGTGGGGGCGGGTAGCCAGTATGTGGACAGACGTGCCCAGCACTCCCTCTCACTCGACTGGGAGGCTACCAGTCAGCTCCACGGCTTTGCCTCCCTCAACCAGAGTGTCGGCATGGGATGGGGTTACGATCTGCAGGGGATCTACTGGCATGGCAATAGCAGTCTGGTGGCCAGCCATTCACGCAATCTGCGCAAGCAGGGGGAGGCAAGTTCGGTGTCCAGCCTGTCACTGCAGCAGTCGTTGGAAAAGTGGGGCTCCCTCGGTGTCTATGTTTCTCACCAGTCTGGTCGTGGCAATGGTGCTGATGTGGGGTGGCACTATAGCGATCGGTTGTGGGGGCGTTGGGTGACCTGGGGCGTGACCCTGTTCGATCGTCCCGGCAGCGAGAGCACGGCGCAGCAGCGGGATCGCGGTAGCACGCTGAGTCTCACTATCAACTTGGGGGGAGATGATCGCCAGTTGTCGCTGGGGCTGGGCAGCAATACCTCACGCTCGGGCGGTGCCCAGCGCAGCGCCTATCTCAACTACCAGCAGGAGGTGGATTGGGGCCCGCTGCGTCAGGTCAGCGTGGGCAGCACCCATGACAGCTATGGTACCGGTCTATCCGGCTATGGTCGTTTCGCGTCGTCCTGGTTGGGTGGCGACCTGTTTGCCCAGCACTCCTCCTATAACGCAGAGGTGACCGGCGGCGTCAACCTGGAGAGTGTGCTGGCGCTGGGGCATGAAGGGGATCTGGCGCTCGGTTCCCGCGATATGGGCGGTATGGGCAATGAGGCGGCGATGATCCTCGATATTGCGGCCGATGATGAGGCAGCGCGGATCCGGGTCAGCGACGATCTGGGCAGCGTACAGACCCTTGGGCCCGGTCGTCATCTGGTCTCAGTGCCAGCCTTGCAAAGTGGCGCCTTGCAACTGGAGATGGCCGACCACGAGGGGATGCCACTCACCATCAAGCCCACCGTGCTCCCCTACCACCTTAATCGCGGCGGGGTGGGTTATGGCCAGGTGAATGCTGTGAGCACCGTTACTGTGATTGGTCGCCTGCTGGACGAGCAAAGCCAGCCGCTGCGTGGTGCCATGGTCAGTAACCCTATAGGGCGGGCATTTACCGAAAATGATGGCTTCTTTGCGCTGGAAGCGAGCCGACGACAGCCGCAATTTAGCGTGGAACACAATGGTACCCTCCATTGCAACAACTCATCAGGAGTGCAGAGTCGTACGGAGGCATCGGAGATTATTATGTTGGGAGAGTTAATATGTTCACCTGGTGTGACTGTAAAAAATGAAAACTATTAAAATATTAGTTCTACTGATGTTTAGTCACTCTTCTTTGGCTGATGTGATTGATATTACTGCAGACTATAAACCTGAGAGCTATGAAGTGAGTGGTGGGCGTTTTATCAACACCACTCCGTGCGATGTCGGTCAACCGATTTCTTATTGTGACCCACAGAATCCGCTAGAGTCATCGGTTATAGTAAAACTCCCAGTGTCGATAGCAAAAACAATAAATTCGGCGAAGGGTAAACAGAACTACCTAAGTTACTATCGACTTTCTGGTCCTAAAAAAGTGACGTTGACGAACAGCAACAATGGAGAACGCCATGAATTGGCATTTATTCCAACCAATATAGGTGCCAAGGTAATAAAAATGGAGTATCCAATTGTCAATAATAATAGATGGCCCATGCATACTATTGGTGGTGATTGCTATCAAAGCTTTAGTACTTGGGGGTGGTCAGGGTCTGTAGTAACTGGGCAACTTTTTTTATACTCTATTAATGATTTAGCTCAAAATGGTGCGTCTGAGTGCTATCACAATAGCCAACTTGGTGATGGAACATCATACTCTGTCGATTGGCTGAATTATGGCTTTCGTATAAAAGCACCTAATCCATTGACTATGTCAAATGGAAAGTATACCGGTAGTTTAAAAATAATGGTGGGTCGTAATAAGGATATTGACCTAGGTGATGCAACCTATTCTGGGGGAACAGAGCATGAACTTAAATTTACACTGACAGTCCGTCATCAATTGAAAGTTGATTTTCCCAAAGGAGATAGCGATGGCCATAGCCAAGTAACCTTATTGCCACCAGGTGGGTGGAGTAATTGGATTCATAGTGGAAAGCGAGAGCCAAATTTCTTGCAGCAAGACCTTCCTTTTCGGATATGGTTTAGTGCCCCATTTACAGTCGCACTGCGTTGCCAATATCAATGGTCTACTAGTGGTGAGTGCGCATTAAAAGATAGCAAGGGACGAACAGTACCATTAAAAACATACTATGTGAACAGATTCAATGAAACGACTTTATTGACTACAAATAAATCCAAATTTGTACTTCCTGTACAGGGGATTCCTGTTATCAATGCAGCCAGAGCAATTCGATTTCAGATAGTGGGTGGGACGGTCGCCGAAATGATGAAATATCCTGGTTCCTCCTTTAAAGGCGATGTCACCTTGATATTTGATGCGGCTATCGATTAGCAGAGTCCGTTGCTTTTGGCATAGTCAAAGAGTGCGCTATCGCTGCTAATGCCCAGCCGAGTCATGGCACTCTTTTTCTGAGTGCTGATGGTTTTGACACTGCGATGAAGGTAGTTGGCAACTTGGGTGACCGACATGCCGCTGGCCAGAAGACGCACTACTTCACTCTCCTTGGGCGTAAGCAGGTTGTTGTTGCTTTGCCCGGAAATACCGGCACTGGCCAGCAGCATTTGTACTGCCGGGCCAATATAGCGATGGCCGAGCAATATCTGGCGAATGGCATCAGCCAATTCATTAATAACCGATTTTTTCAGTATCAGACCGTTGACCCCAACCTGAATAAGGGATTGCAAGATGGCGCTGTTCTGGATCTGGGTCAGCACAATAATGGGCAGGTTTGGATAATCCCGACGCAACTGCTGGATCATCACCAGGCCATCACAGCGGATATCTCCCGGCATAC
Source organism: Aeromonas sp. Y293-4 (assembly GCF_027705905.1). NCBI lineage: Bacteria > Pseudomonadati > Pseudomonadota > Gammaproteobacteria > Aeromonadales > Aeromonadaceae > Aeromonas > Aeromonas sp. Y293-4. Next base: position 342,928 of record NZ_JAPDCI010000003.1, read on the forward strand.
TGAAATCAGTGATCAACAGATCACAATGATGCTGTTGCAATAATTTCAGCAAGTCAGATACCTGATATGCCTCGGCGATCACTTCACAATGGGGTGTTATCTGGTCAATCAGGCTACGGATCCCGGTCAGAATCAAGGGGTGGTCATCGGCAAGAATAATCTTGAAGGACATGGATGAGCCTCTTATAAAACGGTGAATAATATTCAGGCTACCAAAGCTAACATTTCTATACTACCGTGCGCACCCCATTTTTTCAGGTGCATATAACTTTTTATAAATATATGTGAATCGTTATGTCTATATATTGTTCGCTTATGTCATTAATCAAACGATTCATAATTATTGTCGCTGTTTTTTCCTTGACGCCTTCCGTATTTTCGGCGGAGGTACATTCTGTGCCAACGATTGAAGTGGGCATATTGGCTGGCGGATGGGGACCATTCCAGCAGTGGGACGGCAAGGTCGCCGCTGGCTTCAGTGTTGAATTGATGGAGCAATTGGCCAAGAAGCTGGACTACCGGATCGCCTGGCAGGTCTACCCTGACTGGAAAACCATGTATGCCGATGCCTGCCGTGGCAAGCTGGATATCCTGCTCGATGCATTTAATTGTGAGGTGCGTCAGTGTGTCACCTATAGCCTACCTTACTACACTTCGCCGACCGTGGTGGTGGTTCGCCAGGACAGCCCCCTGTTTCGGGATGTGAGCCGGTTGCAGTCCGCCAGCATTGCTATCGAAAAAGGCTTTCTGACCGAGAAGCTGGTCAAGCTGCACTATCCCAATGTCACACCGCGACTCTTTGTCGATACACACCGTGCATTGCAGGCGGTTGAGCAAGGTCGGGCAGATGCCTACATCGGCAACCTTCATGTGGCCAATCTGTTTATCGAGCGTCACCCGGCGTTGGCGGTGGTTGCCCAGTCTCCCTTATTGATGGAAACCCTGCATCTTGGCGTCGCCAGCCAGAAACACACTCTTGCCATCCGGCTTGATACTGCCATTCAGTCGCTAACGGTCGAGGCGCGCAGTGAACTGGAGAAACGCTGGTTGGGGGAGAGCCTGGAGCCCAACTTTATGGGGCACAGTCATTTTTTACTGCGTCCTGATGAGCGTGGCTGGCTCTCGATGCTGCCACCGCTCAAGCTGGGGCTGATCCCCGGCTGGGTGCCCTTCTCTCATCTCGATGAGGAGGGCAATTCGGTCGGCTTGATAGCGGATTATCTGAAGGTGTTGCAAGAGAAGTTGGGGTTGGCTTACAGCCGAATATCGGTAAAGGATTGGCCTGACCTGCAACAGCAACTGCTGCATCACGAAGTCGACCTGGCGGTATTACCCGCTCGCATTATCGAGCGGCTGGTGGGTTGGCATGCCAGCGAACCCTTCGCATCATTCCCGATGGTGCTGGTGACGGCGCGCGGTAGTATTCCGATCGGGGATCTCTCTGATCTGGCTGGTAAAAAGCTGTTGCTGACCGACAGCATGCTGATCCCCCAGCTGAGGGCAATGGTGCCTGACCTTAAACTGATCACGACCAAGAGTGCCAGCGAGGGGCTCGCCCAGGTTGCAGCAGGTCAGGGAGATGCCTATATCGGCAATCTGGTGGTGGTTTCCCGTATTATCACCGAACAGTTTGATGACCGACTTCATATTGCCGCACCCACCCCCTTCAAGGATGAGTTGGCCGTTGCGGTACGTGAGCCTTACATCCCCTTGCTGCCCCTGGTCAACCGGGTGCTTGCCAGCATGAGCGATAAGGAGAAGCGACAGATCCGCAACAGTTGGCTGGCGCTGAACTATAGCGAGGGGATCCCCAGAGCAAAATTGGTGCGTACCCTGTTGCCTACCGGAGTGGCGATCATGTTCTTTATCCTGGTGCTGTCGGTAGCTTACTGGCGGCTGCGTCAGGAGATAGCCCGTCGGCATCTGATTGAGGCCGCACTGGCCAGAGCCAAGGCCAAAGCGGAGTCTGCCGCCACCCAGAAAGGGGAGTTTCTGGCCACCATGAGCCACGAGATTCGCACGCCCATGAATGGCATTGTCGGTATGGCGGAACAGCTCACTTTTACCGAGCTGACCCAGGATCAGCGCCAGATGGTGGAGGTTATCAACCGCGGTGCCCAGGGGTTGCATGCGCTGATCGACAACGTGCTCGACTTCGCCAAGCTGGAGGCGGGCAAGATGCAACTCGAAGAAGCGCCGTTTCTTGTCCGTGAATTGATCGACAGCGTGCTGACCATGACGGTGAGCGAGGTGCATCACAAGGGGTTGCGCGTCTATCTCTGGGCGGATGCCGGTGTGGCGGCTCGGGTTAGTGGTGATGCGCTGCGTCTGCGCCAGATCCTCTTCAACTTTGTCAGCAATGCCATCAAATTTACCGAGCGGGGCTTTATCGAGATCTCGGTGCAACTGCTGTCGCAGGGGGAGGGGCAACAGCAATTGTGCTTCGGTGTGCGCGATAGCGGCATCGGTATGAGCCCGGAGGCGCTTGGCCGGATCTTCAATGCCTTTGAACAGGCTGAGAGATCCACCACCCGCAGTTATGGTGGTACCGGCTTGGGCCTGAGTATTTGCCAGACTCTGGCCACCTTGATGGGTGGCGAGATCCGGCTGGAGAGTGCCCCTGGGCTGGGCACTTTCATCAGCCTGACGGTCACGTTGCCAGTGCTGGCACAGCGAGAGCCGGATCCTCGTCTCAATGGCGTGCAAGCCCACATCGATCTCCATGACGAGAAGTTGTGCCACACCCTGTTGTTGCAACTTGATGCCTTGGGGGTAACACGAACGTCGGAGTCTGGTGATGCTCAGTTGCGTTTCACAGACCATGAGTTGGCGGGCAACAGGGTCATCCGGGTGCTGCCGCTGGCAACCCCCCTCGGTTATCGTTGTGATGAGGAGGGTTGCACCCTCAACAGCAATCCCATGACCTGGCATTCGGTGCGGGAAGTTTGCTATCACCAGCTTGGCTTGAGCGATGGGACGGCAACGAAAGGGATGCGAAAGAGCGCATCCATGCAGCCCTGTCGGGTATTGCTGGTGGAGGATAATCCCCTCAACCAGTCGCTGGTAATACGCCAGCTCAGGCAACTTGGGATGAACTGCGATGTGGCAGAGCATGGCCAGCAGGCTCTCGAGATGGTCGCGCAGCATGCCTATGAGCTGGTGCTCTGTGACTGTCAGATGCCGGTGATGGATGGTTATGAGTTCACCCGCAGGATACGGGCTGCAGAGAAAGGCGAGCGGCAGCTGATCATCGCCATGACGGCCAATGTGTTACCAGAGCAGGCTCAGCGCTGTTTTGCCGCGGGCATGGACGATCTGTTGGGCAAACCGGTGCTGCTGGATACTCTGCGCCAGATGTTGCAGAAGTGGCGAATCTTACCCGCGCCAACCTTGATTGATATTGCGGCCATGGAGGCATTTTTTGGTTATGGTGACAAGTTGCAGCAGATGTTTCCGCTTTTTCGCCAGGAGCTTGAACAGTCGATGGTGCAGGAGCCACTTGATGACAATGCATTGGCCAATTGGGTGCATCGTCAGGCGGGGACCATCAGCATGATGATGGCGCCGGAATTGGCGGAACAGGCATGGCGATTGGAAGAAAAAATCCGTCAGTTTGGATCGCCAGCTTGTACAGATGAGCTGACACGCTTTCGTGCCCAATTACAGCAAATCATCGATGAATTGACGTTATTGAGCGAAAGAGAGGGGCATTCAGTTATCCAAGGAGAGCTGGAGTAAGGGAAACTGTTCGCTCATAAAATTGCGGGGGCTGTGGCCATTGCCTGCGCTGGCCAGCCACTCCCAATCCAGTTTTGGCGAGCCCGCTTTGAAGCGTTGATAGGCAACGCCCTGATGAATGGTCAGAAAGAGGGTCGTGGGGAGTCCCAGCTTGTTGCTGTAGCGCACCATCAGATCGCCCTGATAGTCGTTGCTGATTCTGACTTTGAGCGCCTGCAGTGTCAGACCGGTGGCGTGACCATGCTCGTCCCAGACTTCAAACATGATGTGAACACTCTAATGTCGATGATGCCACGATGAGCAAGATGGGATGCAATTGCAACTGTCAGATCTGACAATGCCGAAAAAGTGTGAGGGGGATAGCAGAAAGCGAAAACCCGGCGCGAGGCCGGGTTTTCTTGAATGATGGTGGAGGGAGAAGGATTCGAACCTTCGAAGGCAGAGCCGTCAGATTTACAGTCTGATCCCTTTGGCCGCTCGGGAACCCCTCCACGGGGTATTGCTTTCAACTTGTCGCACTTGAAATGGTGGAGGGAGAAGGATTCGAACCTTCGAAGGCAGAGCCGTCAGATTTACAGTCTGATCCCTTTGGCCGCTCGGGAACCCCTCCACGGGGTATTGCTTTCAACTTGTCGCACTTGAAATGGTGGAGGGAGAAGGATTCGAACCTTCGAAGGCAGAGCCGTCAGATTTACAGTCTGATCCCTTTGGCCGCTCGGGAACCCCTCCCCAAGTGCGAGGCGCATACTATCAGATCCAGAGGCTTTGTGAACCCCTTGATGAGGCATCTGGCAGTAAAAAATGACTGTTCGTCGATTTTTTGATACATCCAGCTCAAAATTCAAGCTTATCAGCAAGTTGTGCGCTGCTTTTCTGCACAAAACAGCATCCGTGCAAGCTGGTGAGCGCGCTGAAGACAGGCAGATAGCAGAAGACCGCCAGTGTCGGCGGTCTTCCCGGGCATCACATCTAGCGCTGGAACGGGTAGACCGAACCCAGTTTCAGGATCTGGGTAAGTTCGTCCAGTGCGCTGCGGGACTCCTGCGCCAGTGCCGGATCCCGCAGGTCATCGAGGGTCAGGCTGTCACGGTAGTGGCGATCTACCCAGCCATCGAGGCGGGCAAACTGGCTGTCGTTGATGAGGCAGGCCGGATTGACCGCTGCGAGTTCCTGATCGTTCATGGCAACCCGCAGTCGCAGGCAGGCCGGGCCGCCTCCATTGCGCATGCTCTGTTTCACATCCATATAGTGGACCGCCTTGATCGGGGTGCCCTGCGTCAGCAGTTTGCCGAGATAGGCCGACACCGCCGGATTGTCGCGGCACTCGGTGGGGGCGATGATGGCCATCTCACCGCTCGGCAGGGTGAGGATCTGGGTGTTGAACAGGTAGGATTTCACCGCATCCAGCACGGATACCTCGGCGGTCGGAACTTCGATAAAGTGCAAATCTCCTTCGCCAAACTTGCCGCGGATTTCGGTCAGCACCGCTTCGGTGTTGAGGAACGCTTGTTGGTGGAAGAAGAGCACGTTCTGGTTGCCCACCGCGATTACGTCGTTATGGAACACCCCCTGATCGATCACCTCCGGGTTTTGCTGAATAAACACCACGCTCTCCTCGCCAAGGCCATGCAGGCGGGCGATGGCTTGGCTTGCCTCCAGAGTCTGGCGGGCCGGATAGCGCTTCGGCGCCGGGCGGGAGTAGTCAAAGGCGCTGCGGCCATAGACAAACAGCTCGACCCCCGCCTCGCCATAGGCGCGGCAGAGGCGGGTGTGGTTGGCTGCCCCCTCGTCGCCGAAGTGGTCATTTTCCGGCAGATGGAGGTGGTGGCTGAAGTGGCGATCATTGTTGAACACGGCGCGCAGGATGCGACCAGTGACGTCAGGCTCCAGGGAGCGGTGAAACTTGTTGGTCAGGTTGGCGGGGGTGAAGTGAATGCGGCCATCCTGGGTATCGGCACTGGGAGAGACGGTGGCGGCGTTGGCTGTCCACATGCTGGAGGCCGAATAGCAGGCAGCCAGTACGGCGGGAGCCTGTTTGGCGGCCTGTTCCAGCACCCGGGCATCGTTGCCGGTGAAGCCGAGGCGGCGCAGGGTGGCGAGGTCGGGACGCTCTTGTGGCGCCAGTACCCCTTGGGTCATGCCAAGCTCTGTCAGCGCCTTCATCTTGCGCAGCCCCTGCTTGGCGGCCTCTTTCGGATTGGAAGCCTCCTGGGCATTGCTCTGGGAGGCAACGTTGCCGTAGGAGAGGCCGGCATAGTTATGAGTCGGGCCGACCAGACCGTCGAAATTGACCTCGAAGTGCTTCATTGAGTACATCCTTTCGATTTTTATGATGGGTAGCGGTTCCTTCCGCGCGCAATGCGTCGGGGTTGGGCCATTATAAAGAGATTTTATGTTTTTGTAACAAGCCGGTAACCAGCAGACGTTTTTATGTCGTTTCAGATATAAAAAGAGGGGCGGTATGGCAGAAAATTGAAAAAGCGGTTGCGTCCGGCCTGTTGCCTTCGCATTAATAAATAAAGAAGCAATAAAAGAAGCCGTGTGGTTCGGGCTGGTCAGGCAAATTTGCTCACAAGATTGCTTTTTCGCGCCAAATCTCTTATACAGCCCCACAAAACCGCACACCAACCCCGTCGGGTGCAATGAGGATAATAGTTACAGCATGGGCAAATCACTGGTCATAGTGGAGTCTCCGGCCAAGGCCAAGACGATCAACAAATATCTGGGCAAGGACTACGTGGTGAAATCCAGCGTGGGTCATGTTCGCGATCTGCCCACCAGCGGCAGCGCCAGCACCGAGCCCAAGAAACCTGTCATTCGCGGCATCAAGTTGAGCGAATCCGAGAAGGCTGCCAAGGATCGCAAGGCCCTGTTTGCCCGGATGGGTATCAATCCGACCGCTGGCTGGCAGGCCAACTACCAGATTTTGCCCGGCAAGGAGAAGGTGGTCAGCGAGTTGCAAAGTCTGGCCGAGAAAGCCGACACCATCTATCTCGCAACCGACTTGGATAGAGAAGGAGAGGCGATCGCCTGGCACCTGCGCGAGATCATCGGTGGCGACGACAGCCGCTACAAGCGCGTGGTGTTCAACGAGATCACCAAGAGCGCCATCAAGGAAGCGTTTGCCCAGCCGTCCGAACTCAATATTGACCGCGTCAATGCCCAGCAGGCCCGTCGTTTCCTCGACCGCGTGGTGGGTTACATGGTCTCCCCGCTGCTGTGGAAAAAGCTGGCCCGTGGTCTCTCCGCCGGTCGAGTGCAGTCCGTTGCGGTGCGTCTCATCGTCGATAAAGAGCGCGAAATCAAGGCGTTCGTTCCGGTCGAGTTCTGGGATCTCAATGCCGACCTGCTGACCGCCGACAAGAGCGATCTGCGGATGGAAGTGGTCAGCCGCAATGGTGCCGACTTCAAGCCGGTGACCCAGGCCGAGACCTTTGCCGCCGTGGCGGCCCTGGAAGGGGTCGACTACAAGGTGGTGAACCGGGAAGACAAGCCGACCGGCTCCAAACCGTCCGCGCCGTTTATCACCTCCACCCTGCAGCAGGCGGCCTCTACCCGTCTGAGCTTCGGGGTCAAGAAGACCATGATGATGGCCCAGCGTCTCTATGAAGCGGGTTACATCACCTATATGCGTACCGACTCCACCAACCTCAGCAAAGAGGCGGTTGAGGCGGTGCGTGAATATATCGGCGAGCAGTATGGCGCTGCCTATCTGCCAGCCGAGCCGAATTTGTATGGCGCCAAGGCCAATGCCCAGGAGGCGCACGAAGCGATCCGTCCCTCCAACGTACAGGTGACTGCCGAGATGCTGGAAGGGATGGAGCCGGATGCCATGCGTCTGTACGATCTCATCTGGCGTCAGTTTGTTGCCTGCCAGATGACCCCGGCTCAATACGACTCCTCCACCCTGACCGTCAAGGCAGGTGAGTTCGAGCTCAAGGCCCGTGGCCGTACCCTGCGTTTCGCCGGTTGGACCAAGGCACTGCCGCCGATGGGTCGCAAGGGCGAAGATAGCCAGCTGCCGGCGGTGAGCGTTGGCGAGGTGCTGAAACTGGTCAAGCTGGATCCGCGCCAGCACTTCACCAAGCCGCCTGCCCGTTTCACCGAAGCTGCGCTGGTGCGCGAGCTGGAAAAACGCGGCATCGGCCGTCCGTCAACCTACGCCTCCATCATCTCCACCATCGTTGATCGCGGTTATGTGCGGGTCGAGAGCCGCCGTTTCTTCGCCGAGAAGATGGGCGAGATCGTCACCGATCGTTTGGTGGAGAACTTCGTCGAGCTGATGAACTACGAGTTCACCGCCAAGATGGAAGACAAGCTCGATGGCATCGCCGAAGGGAGCCTGGAGTGGAAGAAGGTGCTGGACGCCTTCTACGCCGAGTTTACCCAGGAGCTGGAGAAGGCTGACAAGGCGCCCGAAGAGGGCGGCATGCGTGCCAACCAGATGGTGATGACTGACATCGACTGCCCGGATTGCGGCCGCAAGATGGGGATTCGTACCGCCACAACCGGTGTGTTCCTTGGCTGCTCCGGCTATGCCTTGCCGCCGAAAGAGCGCTGCAAGAAGACCATCAACCTGGTCTCTGCCGATGAGTTTGTCTCCGCCACTGACGGCGAAGAGGCGGAAACCGAAGCGCTGCGCGCCAAGCACCGCTGCGGTGTCTGTGGTACAGCAATGGATGCCTACATCATCGATGACAGCCGCAAGCTGCACGTCTGTGGCCGCAACCCGGACTGCGATGGCTACGAAATCGAGAAGGGCCAGTTCAAGCTCAAGGGCTACGAAGGGCCGAGCATCGAGTGCGACCGTTGCGGAGCCGAGATGCAGCTCAAGAACGGCCGTTTCGGCAAGTACATGGGGTGCACCAACGAGACCTGCAAGAACACCCGCAAGATCCTGAAAAACGGCGACATCGCGCCACCGAAGGAGGATCCGGTGCCGCTGCCAGAGCTCAAGTGCACCCAGTCCGATGCCCACTTTGTACTGCGTGACGGTGCTGCCGGTTTGTTCCTGGCGGCCAGCAACTTCCCCAAATCCCGCGAGACCCGCGCGCCGCTGGTGGAAGAGCTCAAGCGCTTCAAGGATCGCATCTCTGCCAAACACAAGTATCTGGCGGGAGCCCCGCTCACCGATCCGGACGGCAACCCCGCCATCGTACGCTTCAGTCGCAAGACCAAGGAGCAGTACGTGATGAGCGAGGTCAACGGCAAGGCGACCGGTTGGACCGCTCACTACGACAACGGTACCTGGCAAGAGAGTTTGCCAAAGGCTAAAAAAGCCTGATGAAAAGAGGCCCCGACAAGGGGCCTCTTTGCTTATGGATAGCGGTATACTGAGACAGCTGCAAGGAGTGCAGCTGTCATCAATCGCGGAGTAGACAAGGAGGTTGAGATGGAGATTAACGAGATCCGGCCGGGCATGAGCTGTATGACCCGGGAAGGGGTGGCCTATGTGCTGGAGGTTGACCGGCAGAGCCTGCTGGTGCTGCTGCAGCGCGCGGATGAGACCATACCGGTGCAGGTGCGCAGCGACGAGATCCTGGCGCCGCTGGAGTGATCCGGCTGTGACCCCCTCAAAACGGCAGTAGAAAAAGCAGCTCGGCCAGATCGGGCTGCCATTGCCACTGCTTCATTCTGACCCGCCCACCGATCACCACGACCCCTTCTTGCTGCAGGCGTCCCGTCTGTTCGGCAAAGCTTGGCGATCCTTTCGGTAACGAGATGGTGCCCGCCGCGCTCAGCACCCGATGCCACGGCAGTACCTTGTCGGTTTCCCGCAGCACCTTGCCCACCAGTCTTGCCCGTCCGGGCAACCCGGCCAGATCGGCCACCTGACCATAGCTGACCACCCGGCCTGCCGGGATCAGGGCGATGATCGCTTCGATACGGGCAGCTTTGTTCAATGGGGATGGACTTGATTCAATGCTCATAGACCCGATTCGTCAAAAACAACAGAAGCGCCATTGTGGCGCTTCTGTCATGGGGCTGGCAATGATTCAGCCGAAGGTCTGGCTAAGCCCCTTCAGTTGCTTGGCCCGTTCCAGCAGAGCCTGACTGGAGTGATCGACATCCAGCATCTTCTGACTGTTGGCGTGGGAGTACTCGGAGATCTGGTGGATGCTGCGGCTGATCTCCTCCACTACAGCTTGTTGTTGCTCTGCAGCGGTGGCGATCTGGGTGGAGTGTTCGGTGACCAGCTCTATCTCTGTCAGCACGGTATGGAGGCTGCTGGCGCCCTGGCGGGTCATCTCGGCACATGCGCGGGTCTGCTGCAGGTTCTCCTGCATCATCCCCTTCCAACGTCCCAGCGTGTGCTGGATCTGCTTGATGCTGCCCTGGATCTGCTCGGTCGCCTTGTGGGTGCGGGTCGATAGAGTTCGCACCTCGTCTGCGACCACCGCAAAACCACGGCCCTGCTCCCCGGCGCGAGCCGCTTCGATGGCGGCGTTGAGGGCTAGCAGGTTAGTCTGCTCGGCGATGCCCTGGATCTCGCCCATGACACTGCCAATCCGTTCGGATTCGCTGGCGAGCTCTACCGCCGAGTTGAACGCCAGCTCTGCCTGTTTGGCGAGCTGTTCGATCTGTTGCTCGGTCTGGTTCAACTGCTGGTTGGTTTGTTCACAACGATTGCGAGCTTCGTTGACCTGACCGTTGGAGTCTTGAATGTTGCGGGCGATCTCGTGAGCTGTGTTGGCCATTTGAGTCATAGCCGTAGCCATCTGCTGGGTCTGGGCATCTTGCTCGTTGATATCGAGACAGGCCTGATGAGAGGCCTGCTTCAAATTGATGGCCAGGGTTTGCAGAGGTGCCGTGGCATCGTTGATCCGCCCCAACACGGTTCGGATGCGGGCCTGCAGCATCTTGATATGAAAATCGGCAATGGCACCGGGGTTGTCACCGGAGTAGACCAGCCGGGTCAGACTGTCATATTCACGGCCCAGTTGCTGCAGATAGTGGGGCAGGGCAAAGAGCTCGCGCCAGTAGGCTCCGCCAAGCAGCAACAGGGGCAGCAGCATCAGCAGGACGGTCATGGCCCCTTGGCTGGCGAAGGTCCAGCCCATTAGGCCGAGCAGCAGCAGGGTAATGGCTGGGGTGCGTACTTTGGCAAGAGAGGGAAGGTTGCTGCTGTTGCCGCGCTCGGCCTTGAGCAGGGCTTGGTAGGTCTGAGCGGCGATGCGTTTGAATTGGGGCTCGGGCTTGCAGCGTACCGACTGGTAGCCGCTGATCCTGTTGCCTTCATAGATGGGGGTCACATAGGCATCTACCCAGTAGTAACGGCCATCCTTGCAGCGGTTTTTTACCATACCGCGCCAGGGTTTGCCCTCCTTGAGGCGGGCCCAGAGATCGGCGAAGGCGGCCTTGGGCATGTCGGGGTGGCGTACCAGATTGTGGTTGTGTCCCACCAGTTCATCGACCGGGTAGCCTGCGATTTCGCAAAAGGCCGGGTTGGCGTAGGTGATCACCCCGCGCAGGTCAGTGGTGGAGACCAGTTGTACGTCGGCAGGAAACTCCACTTCGCTATCCAGGGTATGGACATCTCTGCGGGCCATAGGAATACGCTCCGATGTTCTTGTTGATAATATTGTCGTTTTTATTGTGGCAGATCTGGAGGTGGCCGCAGGCTCGCGCCAGCAGGAGGCAGACCAGCTTCATTGGGGGCTGGATTTTGCCAATAATGGCGGATGAATGGTAGGGGGAAGTTGATGTTTTGTTGGTTAATTGTAAAAAAGGCGGCCGATTGGCCGCCAAAGTAGAGACAACATTACCTCTGTGGCATCCGGTAGCGCACCTGCAACTGATCGAGGATCTGCAGCTGACCCGGCAGGCGGGCGGCGAAGTGCTCCCAGCCCTTGTGGGCGGGATCGCTCCAGGCCACCTCGGCCGTGGCCAGCATACGCGGGAACAACATGTAGTCGAGACGATCACGGCTGGTGATCAATTCTGACCACAAGGGGCTCAGCACCCCGAGGATGTTATCGTTGGCATGGAAATCGGCTGGGGCAGGGTCACACGCGTAGATCTGCTCCAGATTGAGGGTACCCGCCCAGTAGAGGCCGGGTTCATGAATATCGGCGCTCCAGGCGAGATCGAGATAGAGGAACTGGGCGGGCGCCATCACCACCGGATAACCGGCCGCGGCAGCATCCAGCCCCGCCTGAAAGCTGGTCCAGGCACAGATGGCCGCTTTGCGGCTCACCTTGTCGCCATGCAGGATCTCCTCCCAGCCGATCATCTGTTTGCCTCTGGCGGCCAGATAGCGCTGGCAGTGGCGCAGCAGATGGCCCTGCAGCTCGCGGCAGTCGGCGTAGCCCTGCTCGGTCATCAGCTGCTGGCAGGCGGGGCTGTCGGTCCAGACCCCGGTCGGCACCTCGTCACCCCCCATGTGGATCTGCGGGCCGGGAAAGAGCTCGCATACCTCGTCCAGCACTGCCTCCAGAAAGCGGTAGGTGCCAGGCAGGGCGGGGTTGAGCACGTTGTCATCGAAATGCTGAACCGAGCGGTAGCGGGAGTGATCCGCCGTTTCGATCAGCAGCTCGGGCAGCGCCTTGATGGCGGCGTGGCAGTGGCCCGGGATGTCGATCTCGGGAATGACGGTGATGCCGAGCTCACCGGCATAGCTCACCAGCTCCTTCACCTCGCTCTGGGTGTAGTAACCGCCATAGGGTTCGGCGCCGCCGCTGAGCTGGGGGCCGATCGCCAGATCGTGGCCGCGCCAGGCTCCCACGTCGGTCAGCTCCGGGAAGGCCTTGATCTCGAGTCGCCACCCCTCGTCATCGGTCAGATGCCAGTGGAAGCGGTTGAACTTGTAGAGGCTCATCAGCTTGAGCAGGCGCTTGATGGTGGCCGGGGTGTGGAAGTGGCGGGCGCAGTCGAGAAAAATGCCGCGAAAGCCAAAGCGCGGGGCATCCTCCAGCGTGACGCAGGGCAGGCTCTCGCCATGTTGCAGATACCACTGGGCCAGCGTGACCAGCCCATGACGCCAGCCCGGTTCGTCGGCGGCGGCAATCACTACCTCCTGCGGCGTGATGGTGAGTTGGTAGGCTTCGGGGGCCAGTTTGGCCTCGGTTAGCCGGATTTCAGCGTCGTGATCCTGCTCCAGCGCCAGCGACGTCAGCTCGTTGAAGTGGGCCAGCAATTTCGGTACATCGCGGGGGGCGCTGACATGAGCCCGCTCGGCCAGCCGGAAGTTCCCCTCCAGCAGTACCAGATGGGCCGGTTGTGGCACGATTCCGGGCAGGGGCTCGACATCCGGCAGGTCGGGGCGGGTTACCGGCGGGTTCTCCAGTCCGAGATCCTGCGCCGCCAGCGTCACCGGCAGCAGCTGGGCACCCGTGGTCGCCTCCGGCAAGCTTAGGAAAAAGCCCTGCGGCATGTCGGAGAGCTTCTTGATGGGGGTCTGGCGGCAGCAAAAGCGCAGTTCGCTGCTGCCAGCGTTCGGGACAATCACTTTGTAGCTGCCGCTCTGGCGCTCCAGCTCGCCCCCTTGCAAGGAGTCGGGGTCGATATGGCGAGCCAGACAGAAGTGCAGCTTCCACTTGGTATCAGGCATGCGGGAGAGGGTGAAGGTGAACCAGACATCCTCGCCGTCACGTCGGGCGACCTGGGTGTGGATCAGGGGTGTAGACATGGAAAATCCTCTGATTGGGCAAACAGGATGGCGCCATCGAGCGCATCTGCCTGGGGGGGGATCAGGTTGAGCTGGCCGAGACGGGGAGCGAGGCGGGTGCCAATCCCCCCCAGCAGGGCGATCTGTCTGGCACCGAGCTGGGTCATCCCCTCCAGCAGGATCCGCAGCTGTTCGCAGGTTTCGTCCAGCAGCTGATTGGCGAGCTCGTCGCCATCGCTGGCGGCATCGAACACCCAGGGGGCAAAGTGGCCATAGTCCGCCGGAATGGCGCGGGCGGCCCAGCGTACCACCTCGGCCTGATCCCGCTTGAAGCGGTCCATCAAGCGGATGGCGAGGGTGCTGGGGGGCAGAATGCCGTCGTGGCAGAGCAGGGATTGCTGGATGGCGCGCAGCCCCAACCAGGCGCCGCTACCTATGTCTGAAATGGGGAAGCCGCGGCCGGAGCAGGTGCGGATCTGCCCCTCCTGATAGACCAGCCCCACCGAGCCGGTACCTGCGATCAGAATGGCCCCCTCACGGCCGCCAAAGGCGCCGAGGCAGGCACCGAAGGCATCGGAGGTGAGTCTGACGCTGGCAAAGGGGAAGGGCATCTCGAGCAGGGCGTGATAGCAGTCGGCCAGCTCGGCGGAGGCGAGCGCCAGTCCGACCCCCATCTGCTGTTCACTCTCGATAGCGATCCCGGCGGCAAGGCGGGCGCTGGCGATGGCAGCCAGCACATTGGCGTGGGCATGGGGGATGCCCAGCTCCAGATTGGATCCTGCCGCGCGCCCCTCTCCGAGCAGCTTGCCCGCCCGATCCCGAATGCGGGCGCGGGTGTGGGTGCCCCCGCCGTCGACCCCGACCCAGAACTCAATCATGGCGACCTCCCTGCTCATGTCGATCACTCTGCGCACTCTGCCAGCTGATAGCCAGGGCAAACCAGGCGGCGTGGGGGATCCACTGCTCGCCCCAGCGCCAGTTCTGATCCAGCCGATCCTTGTACTCCTCCGGAATAAAGGCCACCTCATTTTCGTCATCAAACCCTGAGGTGATGCCGTTGCAGATGCCCCCCTGCGCATTGGGATACCCGGCGGTATAGGCGGGGTTGTTGATGCCGTGGCCCGCCAGCATGCAGGCGTTGAAGGGGTTTTGCCCGAGGATCCAGTCGAGCTGGTGCTGACCATAAGTGAGCAGCGGCTGGCTCTGGCGGGGGAAGTGGCGGGCGCCAGCAAAGGCCATGGTCGCCAGAGAGGCGAGGCGGGCATTCTCCCCCTGCCACCAGTAACCGGATTCGTTGTTGTGGAGCATAAAGAAGCTGACGCGCGGCGCTTCATCCACCCCTTTCACATATTGGCGGGCGAGGGAGAAGGGGTTGCCCGCGCGGGCGCAGAGCGCCAGCTCGGCGGCCAGCGCCTGCTCCACTACGGTTTGTACCCGGGCCTGGTGCCCCTGATCCGGCTCTACGCCCAGATATTCCAGCAGCGCCAGCACCGGCAGGCCCGCCTCGGCGGCGTGATAGTAGGGGCGCGAGCCATCCTCGTTGGCCGACCAGTAGTGACCCAGCTCAGGATGAGGACGCTGGCGGGCACAGAGCTTGCTGGCACGGGCTCTCGCCTCATTCAGCCACTCGGCGCCGAAAGTGCGGGTCAGCTCCACCGCTGCCAGCAGGGCGCAGTAGTCGTCGATGATGTTCTCGACCCCGTCATCGAGGTAGGCAAGGTTGTGTTCGCACAGATGCAGGTAGCCGCGTTTGGCTGCCTCGGCGTAGCGGCTGGCATCGAAGTCGCCGCTGACGCTCTCGCGGGCGGCACGGGCCAGCGCGGCGATGGCCATGCCGCCCCCTTGGCGAAAACCCGCCTGCCAGTTGGCGGATTTGAGCCCCTGCTGGGTGGCATAGGCGCACAGCTCGCGCTGGGCGGGATCCTTGCTCCACTTGTCGAACAGGGTCATGAAGAAGAAGCCTGACTCATCCTGCATCCGGCAGAGGAAATCGGCGCCGTGCAGCGCCTCGTCATTGAGCCGCTTGCAGAGGTTCACCCCGTCGATATCGCGGCGCGGGGCCAGCAGTTCCCGGCACTTGAGCAGAGCCCACACCACCATGGGGGTCTGCTGGGGGTTGAGGTAGTTGGCGTAGGAGAGGTGGCTCAGGTACTTGCTCATGTCGCCGCTGGCATCGAACCAGCCGCCGTGCACATCTTTGTGCTGGTCGGTGCCAAACAGGCGGGCGCTGCGGTCGGCCCGATCGAAGGTGCCGCTGGCGCGCTGGCCCTTGAAGTAGTGGATGACATCAGAGAGACAGCGGCTGGCCAGCAGATCCTGGCCGATGGCAAAACGGGTGGAGCGGACTATGCCTTGGGCAGTGATCGCCTCCAGCCGATAGTGGCCGGGCTCCTTGAAGGCGGAGAAGTCGGCACGCCAGTAAGCGCGGCCTTGCCAGCCAGGGACGCTGTCAGCCGGTTGCAGCGGGGTTTCAAACAGGATCTGGCCATCGTCGAGGCGTTGCAGCCTGACATAGCCGCCGAGATCAGGGGCGGGGGAGGTTTGCAACAGGGCGACCTTGTGTCCGTCGCACTCGTAGCCCACCTGATTGATCAAGAGTTCCATCAAGGTATTACTCCTGTGGTTCACCGCCGGGCGGTGAGGCACATCACGGGGCTGTGGCCGCCCCGTATCGAGGCATGGCCGGACAGGGTTGTCCGGCCGGTCTAAGGCTCACCCTCACTCGTAGAGGTAGCAGCGCACGAAGTGGTTGTCGGCAAGCTTGGTGATGGGGGGCAGTGCCTCCTTGCAGCGGGGCATCGCCTGATTGCAGCGCCCTGCAAAGGGGCAACCGCAGGATTCCGGCGTCCAGAGCGGGATCTCCCCCTTGCGGCCACCCTCCAGCTCGGCGTGGATGCTCTTCTCCGGGTCGGGCACCGCCGAGATGAGCAGCTGGGTGTAGGGGTGCTGCGGGTGGTGCAGGATTTCGTCCACCTCGCCCCACTCCACCATGTGCCCCACATACATCACCGCCAGATCTTCCGCCACATAGCGGGCGGTGGCGATGTCGTGGGTAATGTAGAGCATGGAGACGCCGAGCTCATTCTTCATCTGCTCCATCAGGTTGAGGATGCCGATGCGAATGGAGACGTCGAGCATGGAAGTCGGCTCGTCCGCCAGCACCACTTCCGCCTCCACCGCCAGATTGCGGGCGATGTTGACCCGCTGGCGCTGGCCGCCGGAGAGCTGGTGCGGATACTTGGCCGCCGTTGCCTTGGCGGGGGTCAGGCCGACCTTTTCCAGCAGGGCGTAGACCATGTCGGGCAGCTCTTTCTTGTCGATCACCTTGCTGTGCAGCAGCAGGGGGCGGGCGATGTGGTGATAGATGGTGTGGGTCGGGTTGAGCGAACCGAACGGATCTTGCCACACCATCTGCACGCTCTGGCGATAGTCCAGCAGGGCGGTGCCCTTGTTGAACTCCTCCAGATCGTGGCCGCGATAGAGAATGCGCCCGGCACTGAGCTTGTACATCTTGGCGATGATCTTGGCGATGGTGCTCTTGCCGGAGCCAGACTCCCCGACCACCGCCAGGGCGCGGCCCCGGTGCAGGTTGAAGGTGATGTCGGAGAGTGCCCGCATCTTGCCACTCTTGATGGCATTGGAGTTGATGGGGAAGTCCTTGTAGAGGTGCTGGACTTCGATGATGGGTGCATCGGTTTTGGCGATTTGCATGACAGACATCCTTAACAGCCAGCGGCCTTGTCCAGATAGATCACGGAATCTTGTTGCAGTCCCTGCTCCTCATAGAGGTGGCAGGCGGTCTGTTGCCCGGGGCGGATCTCGGCCAATCTGGTGTACTCCTGACGGCAACGATCGTGCACCTTGCCGCAGCGGGCCTGAAAGCGGCAGCCGACCGGCACTTCCAGCAGGTTGAGCGGGGTGCCCGGGATCCCCTCCAGCACCTTCTTCGGTCCGTGCAGGGGCGGGAAGGAGTTGCCAAGCCCTCTGGTATAGGGGTGTAGCGGCGCGGTCAGGATCGCCTTGGAGGGAGCGACCTCCACCAGCTCACCGGCATACATAATGCCGATGCGATCGCAGAACTCCACCATCAGGGAGAGATCGTGGGTGATGAACAGAATGGAGAAGTTGAACTTCTCTTTCAGGGCATAGACCTTCTGCAGGATCTCCCGCTGTACCACCACATCGAGCGCCGTGGTTGGCTCATCCATGATGAGCAGCTCGGGGTTGAGCGCCATGGCGATGGCAATCACCAGCCGCTGGCGCATGCCGCCGGAAAACTGGTGCGGGTAGTCCTTGAGCCGGCTCGGGTGGATATCGACGATAGTGAGCAACTCCTGGGCGCGCTTGATCGCCTCGTAACGGGTCATGCCGGGGTTGTGGGCCAGCAGCACGTCGCAGAACTGCTCCTCCATCCGCAGCACTGGGTTCAGGGCGTTCATGGCGGACTGGAACACCACCGACACCTGTTGCCAGCGGTAGGAGCGCAACCGTTCGTCGTTGTAGTGGAGGATATTCTCCCCCTTGAACAGGATCTCGCCACCGCTGATGTAGGCGGGCGGCTTGTGCAGCCGGGCCACCGAGAAGGCGACGGTGGACTTGCCGCAGCCCGACTCACCGGCGAGGCCGAAGATCTCGCCCTGTCTGATATCGAAGCTCACCGAGTTGACGGCGCGCACGTCGCCATTTTCGGTGATGTAGTCGACGCAAAGATTGCGTACTGACAGCAGGGGATGCTTGTTCATGCTGTCTTCTCCTGTGCTGTGGCAACCGGAGTGGTGACCGGCGCCGCGAGTTTCTTCCAGCGGCTCAGCCCTTTGTGGGAGCGCAGCTGCGGGTTGGCAATCTCGTCGATGGCGAAGTTGAGCAGGGCCAGACCGGCACCCAGGGTGGCGATGGCAAAGCAGGGCGCCAGGATCTCCCACCAGGCGCCGACCAGAATGGCGCTGGAAGTCTGGGCGTTGTAGAGCATGATGCCCCAGCTCACCACAGTCGGGTCGCCAAGCCCCAGGAACTCCAGGGTCGCTTCGGTGACGATGGCGTAGATGATGGAACCGATAAAGCTCACCCCGATGATGGAGATGAGGTTGGGCAGGATCTCCACCAGAATGATGCGCCAGGCCGGCTCGCCCAGCACTTCGGCGGCGATGACGAACTCCTTCTCGCGCAGGGCCAGGGTCTGGGCCCGGATGACCCGCGCGCCATAGGCCCACGAGGTCAACCCTATTATCACGGCAATCACCGCCGGTGACGCCTCCCCGATAAAGCTCGCCAGCACCAGTAGCAAGGGGAGGTTGGGGATCACCAGCACCACGTTCATCAGGAAGGTGAGGCACTCATCCACCAGACCGCCGAAGTAACCGGCGGTGATGCCGATGGCGACGGCCAGGGTGCAGACCAGCAGGCCTGCGCTGAAGCCCACCAGCAGCGAGATACGGGCGCCGTTGGTGAACTGGGCCCAGATATCGTGGCCCATGCGGGTGGAACCCATCACGAACTCGGCACTGGGCGGCTGGTGCGGGCGAGCCACCCGTTTGGTCGGCTCGTTGCTGGCCAGAATGGGGGCAAAGAGGGCCATCAGTACGAAGGCAACCACGATGGCGAGGCCACAGGCAGCCTTCTTGTTGCCCAGCAGGATTTTTAGAATGGTCGGCATACGCATCTTATTTGCCTCCTGTACGCAGACGGGGATCCAGGAAGACGTAGAGCACGTCGGCCAGGAAGTTGAAGCTGAGCATGGTGATGGTCATGATGAGCAGCTGCCCCTGAATGAGCGGGTAGTCGCGGGCCAGAATGCCCTGATAGAGGGTCAGGCCCAAGCCGGGATAGTTGAAGATCACCTCGGTGATGAGAGATCCACCGATGACGAAGCCGAGCGCCATCGATAGGGCGGTGACGCTGGGCAGAATGGCGTTGCGGGCGCCGTAGTTGAAGATCACCCGGTTGCTGGAGAGCCCCTTGGCCTTGGCCATGGTGATGTAATCCTCGCCCAGCAGGTTGATCATGTTGTTGCGCATGGTGATGAGAAAGCCCCCCACCTGTACCACGGCCAGGGTCAGCACCGGCATGATGGCGTGGGTCATGATGCTCTGGATGTGCTCCCAGCCCCAGTCAGCCTTGATCTCCGGGCTGTAGGCGTAGCCGATGGGCAGCCACTCGAGGCTGACCCCGAACAGGAACAGGGCGAGCAGGGAGACCACCACCGGCGGAATGGCCTGCATCACCAGGGTGAGCGGGGAGAGAATGCTGTCCATCCGGCCGCCGCGATACCAGGCGGCGAAGATGCCGACGATGGAACCGATGGAGAAGCTCAGGATGGTGGAGGTGCCGACCAGAAACAGGGTCCAGCCGATGGCACGGCCCAGCACGTCAGAGACCTGCTGCGGGTAGAAGCGCACCGAGGTGCCGAGATCCCAAGTGAAGACACTCTTCACATAGGTGAGAAACTGGGTGCCGATGGGGCCGTCGACAAAGCCGAAGGTGGCTTTGAGGGCTTCCTGGGCGGCGGGTTCCATCATGGCGCCAGCGCGGGCAAACATCACGGAGACAGGATCCCCTGGCATGGCACGGGGTAACAGGAAGTTGATGGTGGCGGCTACCAGAAAGGCAACCAGATAGAAGGAAAAGCGTCTCAGTATGAATCCCATGATAGTACCTTTTACTGCAAGTCTGCCCCGCGTCGGGTATAGCTACCCCAACCCCGGCAAAGCCGGGCAAGAAGGGGATTAACGGGGAAGATGGCCCCCCGCAGGGGGCCGGGATTGTTTAGCTGTTTGGCTTGAGGGACAACACGTGCAGCAGACGCTCAGGGGTGTCCGGGTGGAGCTGAGGTTTGGCTACCGGGTTATCAGCACTGAACCAGCCGTTGAAGCGCTTGGTGCTGTACTCGTACCAGGTCGGGTTGTTGAAGACCGGAATGATGGTCTGGTTGGCACCAACACGATCCTGGATGGCGAACATGATCTCCTTCTGCTTGGCCGCATCGGCGGTCTGGGTGAAGTCATCGATTAGCTTGTCGAGCTCGGGGTCCTTGTAACGGGGTGCGGCGAAGCGGTTGCCACGGTCACCCATGTTGCGGGAGTGGAACGCGGTCTCGAAGTACTTGTGCGGGTTGGCACCGGCAAAGTAACCCTGCAGGGCGACATCGAAGTCACCGGTGATCAGGTTCTCGGTCCAGACGGTCGCTTCCGGGGTGGCGGTCTTGGCGTTCAGGCCCAGCGCCTGCAGCCCTTCTACACCGATCTGTACTGTGTTGACCCAGTCGGTCCAGCCGTTCGGCACCAGAACCTTGAACTCGATCTTTTTGCAGCTCGGGGTGTCGAGGAACTTGTCGCCGTCACAATCCTTGTAGCCTGCCTCTTTCAGCAGGGCCTTGGCCCCTTCCAAGTCGAACTTGTTGTACTTGCCGTACTTCTTGTCCACTTCCGGGTTGTTCCAGGAGTCAAAGGCTTTGCCCAGACCTGACGGGTACTCGTTGACGGTAGGGTAGCCGTAGCCTGCGATATCCACCATGGACTGGCGGTCCATCGCCATGGAGAAGGCGCGGCGGAAGTTGATGTCGTTGAAGGCTTCGTTATTGCCCGGGTTCTTGGTCTGGAAGTTGACGTTGAACGCCACGGTACCGGAGGCCGGGAACCAGTATTTGTTGTTCTTCGGATCGTTGCCGACGTAGAGGCGCTCGATATCCGGCACGAAGGAGCCGAACCAGTCGATGTCACCCTTCATGACAGCCGCCAGCACCTGGTCGTTGGTGGCCATCTGCGGCATGCGGATACAGTCGATGGCGAGGTTGGCGTTATCCCAGTAGTGCGGGTTGCGGCACTGGGTATAGAGCTGGGCGGAGAAGTTGTCCACTTCGGTGAAGGGGCCAGTACCAACCGGCTTGTCGTTGGTGAAGGCAACCGGATCTTTCACCGATTTCCACTGATGCTCCGGCACTATAGGTACCAGCACCAGATCGTTCACCACGTTAGTGTTGACCTCGGTCAGGTCGAATTTGACCTTATTGGGGGCGAGCTTCTCGACGCTCTTGATCTGGGTCCAGATTGAGCGCTCATCCAGCGCCTTGTTGGCCTTGACCAGATTGAAGGAGAAGATGATGTCATCGGCATCAAAGGCTTCGCCGTCAGACCATTTCACGCCGTCACGCAGATCGAAGGTGACGGATTTCAGGTCATCGCTGAACGCATAGTTGGTGGCCAGACGATAGACGGGTTTGCCCCCTTGCATATCGTTGAAGATCACCAGTGGTTCATAGATGAAGTGACGGGTGGTGTGCAGCAAACCCGCTTGCAGGAAGGGGTTGAAGTTCTTGACCCAGGCGGTTTCCTGCTGTGCGACCATGGTCAGCACGGTTTTGTTTTCTGCGGCCATGGCGTTACCGGCGGCACCGGCAAGCATCATGGTTCCCAGCATTACAGCGGTAGAGATTTTGGATACTTTGGCAAGCATATGTTTTCCTTTCTTATTTTTTGGCATTCCCGAGGGTTCGCCTTGTTTTGTGTGAGCACCGGTTTCGCATGCTGATGAAATCGGCCCTCTGTGTTGGTCAGGTGTCTAACCTTTGTCGTTCTGTTTTCCAACGCCCTAAGCAAACCAGAATTAACAGGAAAACAACAACTATTGATTTCGTTGTTTTCGTAAAAATTGACGGTGTTACGTCAATCTCGTCAAAATGCTTTTTTATCTGTTTAGAATCATTAGTTTGCGTTATTTTCTCTCGCGTAGAAAGTGGCTGTGAAAATGGCGTATATGACAAATTTGTGAATTGGATCTGCTCTCGGTTTCGGGGTCGGGCGGGGCTTTGTTTTGCAGAAAAAGAAACCAGATTGCCAATTGTGATCCGGCGCCCGTTTAGGGCGCCGTGTCACGGCTTGCGGTTGGCGAGCTGGCGCAGGGTCTGGGCGCTGTGCTGCAACTGCTGGCGCTGGTGGTCATTGAGCGGGCAGTGGCCCAGCACATACTCGGTGGTGGCCACTACCGTCTTCCAGCGTGGCGACTTGGGCAGGGTGTCCAGACTCAGGTATTTGTCGAGGGTGCGGGTCTGCGGGCTGGATCTGTCCATATAGACCCGCCACAGCTTGCTCTTCTCTGCCAGCACGATTTTGCCCTTGCCGGTCCCCTGCTGCCAGGCATCCAGGGTGAGCTGCATGGTCTCTACCAGCGCACGGCGCAGCGGCTCGTCATCCTGCTGGCGAATGAGGTCGTCGGCCAGCGAACGGAACTCGCCACCCAGGCGGCTCAGCTCGCCCAGCAGCTGTTCATCTTCGATGATGGCTTGCCGCGAGAGGTTCTTGAGGGCGTTCTCCAGCGCCATTACCCGGTTCTCATCCTGACGCAGCTCGGTACTCAGAGTGAGGGCGAAGGCGGCCTGTCCTCCGAGCGCGATGGGCAGGGCGCGGGCGTTGAGCACATCTTTTTGCCCAGCCACCAGAAATTCCAGATTGTGTTCCCGTTCGCTGGCAAGGTCGGGCCACTGCTGTTGCAGCGGGGTGGCGAGCCACTCATTGAGGGGCTGCCCCTCCATGGCTTCCGGCTCCTGTCCCAGCAGGCGCGCCAGCACCCGGGAGGCAAACAGCACTGTGCCCTGCTCGTCGATAAAGATCATGGGGTCGGCCCCTTCGCCGAGCAGGGCCAGCAGGCGCTGCTGATCCTGATGCAGTCGATCCTGCAGGGTGAGGCGATGTTCGATCTCCTGCTTCAATAGCCGGTTCTCTACCAGCGAGGCGCGTCCGGCCTTGGCCTCCAGCAGTGCCTTGACCCGGGCAAACAGCTCCTCCTTGCAGAAGGGTTTGACCAGATAGTCGTTGGCACCGGCCCCGAAGCCCTCCTCGATATCCTTGGGCTGGTTGAGGGCGGTGAGCAGCAGCACCGGCAGCATATCTTTCGGGTGTTGCTGGCGTAGGCGACGGCAGACGTCAAAACCGGAAAGGGTGGGCATCATCACATCGAGCAGGATGAGGTCCACCGGCTCCTCGGCCAGCTTGGCCAGCGCATCGTGGCCATCACTGCTGGGCAGGATGCGGTAGCCGCAGGGCTGCAGCAGATGGCGCAGGATGTGCAGGTTGATGGGCTCGTCATCCACCACCAGAATGAGCGGCGCATCCTCGGGGGGAGGGGGCAGATCGTCGCTCTCCCAGTCCGGCAGGATCAGCGGTTGCTGGCGCACCAGCTGATGCTCGATCTGGCGGCTGTCGAGAGTCAGATTGGCCGCTTTGCCGGTGGCAAGGGGCAGGGTAAAGGCGAAGGTAGAGCCTACGCTCGGCTCGCTCTCGACAAACAGCTCTCCCCCCATAAGGTGCACCAGCTGGCGGGTGATGGAGAGGCCAAGGCCGGCCCCCTGCTTGCTCACCTCCGGGCTCATCTGTACCAGCGGCTCGAAGATGTGTTCCAGATGATCAGGGGCGATGCCGATGCCAGTGTCGGTGACCTTGATGCGCAGGAAGTTGTTCTCGACGATGGCACTGAGCACCACCTTGCCCTGCGGCGTGTACTTGATGGCGTTGCCCACCAGGTTGTAGAGCACCTGTTCGAGCCGCTGCTCATCGGCCAGCACCGGCGGCAGTTCGGCCGGGCTGATATCCACCAGAGTGAGGGGTTTGGCCTGCACCAGATGCTGGCAGAGGTCCAGCACCAGCCGGATAACCCCCTTGGATGAGACGGGCTGGGAGTGGATCTCCAGCTGGCCGTAGCGCATCTGGTGGTAGTCCAGCAGATCGTCCACCAGACGGGCCAAGCCGTCGGCGCTCTTGATGATGAGGCCGAGCTGCTTTTGCTGCCCTTCGGTCAAATCCTGCTGACTGGCGAGCATCGACTCGGCCATCCCCTTGATACCGTGAATGGGGGTGCGCAGCTCGTGGGAGGTGTTGGCCAGCAGTTCATCCTTGAGCTTGTCCGCCTGCTGCAGGCTGAGGTTCTGCTTGTGGGTCAGCTTGACCTGCTGTTGCAGCTCCTGGGTCTGCTGTTCGATCAGTTCGATCTTGTCCTTCACCGAGCGCTGCATATGGCGAAACGCCTCGGCCAGCCGGTCGATATCATCGCCGGTGCGCTCGATGGCGATGGGGTGATCCAGCGCGCCGTCGGCCACCTGCTCGGCTGCTTCGGTCAGGGATCGCAGCGGCGCCGTGATGGAGTGGGAGAGCCAGCGGGAGAAGAGGATCAGCAGCAGTACCGAGCCCGCACCCAGCACAATCACCAGAGTTTCCAGCTGGCGGATGGGGGCATAGGCTTCCCGGGTGGAGATCTCGGCGATAAAGGCCCACTCGGTATCGAACACCTTCACCTGGGTGTAGGCGGCCAGCACCTCGTCATCCTGATAGGAGTGGAACAGCCCGACCCCCTGCTCGCCGGAGAGCGTCTTGGTGATGAGGGGGGTTTGCAGCGGCCGGAAGTTGGGGCTGAAGCTGTTCTCGACGCTGAACTCCGGTGCCAGCCAGGCATCGGCGCGCATCCGCTTGTCGGGGCCGATGAGGATGGTCTCGCCGGTCTCGCCCAGCCCCTCCCGCTCCGCCATGATCTGGTTGAGCTTGTCCGGCAGCAGCTCGAAAATCACCACACCGCGCACATAGTCGTACTGCATCACGGGCGCCGCCATGTAGGCGACCACCTGCCCGGTCAGCTCGTTGCGGCCAAAATCGGTGAACTCGAAGATCTGCTGCGGTTTCTGGCCGCCATCGAGGCGGCGTTTGATCTTGGCGAAGGTCTGGCCCAAGCCACTGCCCTGATAAGGTCCGGAGAGCAGATTGGTGGCAAAGTTAGGGTGCTTGGTGACCGAATAGACCACATCACCGTTGAGGTCCACCAGAAAGATGTCGCTGTAGTTGGACTTGCGCACCATGTCGGCATAGCCGCGATGAAAGCGCTGGTGCACCCGGCCATACATCTCGTCGGCGAGGATAAGCGCCGTGATGGAGGGTTCGATCTCCACCTGACTGTCCGGTTTGCGCAGTTGATCCCAGGAGCCTGGCAGATAGCGGGCCTGAGCACGGCTGCGGGCCTCCTGCGGTGTGGTGCCCAGCTTCTCGAAGGCGCCGGTAAAGCCATAGAAACGGCCGATACTGTTGCCAGCAAAATCCTGCTGGGAGAAGTTGATGATCTGCTCTTTGAGGTTGTTGAAGTAATCCTCGAGCTGACTCTTCTTGATATTACGGACGGAGACCAGATGGTTGGAGGTCTGGGTGGTGAGATCCTTGCCGTGGCTGTATAGAAAGAAGAGGGTGATGACCAAAAAGGGCACCATGCCCAACATGAAAAAAGCCAGCATTAACTGCGGCCTGAGCCCACGAAGCGTGAAGATCCATTTCATCTTGTGATTTTCAATTGAGAATCCGGTTATTAAGCCGCTCAAGTCTCGAACGAAAGCGTAATCATTTCAACGACTTTATCCCAAATTCGCTTGGTGGGTCACAGCTGGCTGGAGAAAAATGCAGCAAGGCGTTTAAACCCTGAGCAAACAGTCTGCATCAGGGCTTAAATTGCGAAAAAGGGGTTGTGCTGGCGCTCGTGGTACGTATAATGCGCCTCGTTGTCAGGCAACTGGCACGAAAGCAGTAATGCGGGAATAGCTCAGTTGGTAGAGCACGACCTTGCCAAGGTCGGGGTCGCGAGTTCGAGTCTCGTTTCCCGCTCCAATTTTCCATCGCACCAACGATGGAACTCACTTTCAAGACAATCAGTCTTGTCAGCATGGCGCGTTAGCAAAGCGGTTATGCAGCGGATTGCAAATCCGTTTAGTCCGGTTCGACTCCGGAACGTGCCTCCATCTTTTCTCTGTTTATATCAATAATTACTCTTCGAGTCTGAGCATTGGTCAGTATCCTTGCTGTACCAGTAACTGTTCGCAGCCAGCCTGTTTCCACTCGCGCTCGAGATAGTGGCTCACATCCGCCATGTTTTGCCCCCGATATTGAAACTGCACCTCGGCACTGTGCTGGTTGAGATCCGCAATCCGTTGCTTCAGTGTGCCGCATTGCCACAGGCTGACGGTGGGCACGCCCCGTTCGGCCAGCACGATGGCATCTTCCCGATTCAGTTGCCACTCCTCCAGTTGTGCCCGTGTCAGGGCAACCATCAGCACCAGCAGTGCCACTTCCGGCAGTTTCATGCGTGTCTCCCTACTGCATGTTTTTCCCCTGATAACTGTGGCAAAGCGCACGATTTTCGCAAGTTTGTTAACTGTTGGTTAATGACGTAACCCGTTTTCATTATTTCCCGTTTTTCACCATTTTTTTATAAAAAAATGCGTTGGTGATGTAGTAATCCTACATGTAGTGGGGTAATCTTTGCTCAGTGGTCTTACCAGTAAGGAGTTACATCATGTTTCATCCCTTTTCCCTGACTCAGATTATTCTTCGTCGCATTTATGTATTGCTGGTGGGCATTCTGGCTTTCCCCGTGATGCTGTTTCGCAGCGATCGTGCCCGCTTCTACAGCTATCTGCACCGGATCTGGAATAAAACCAGCACCAAACCGGTGTGGCTCAAAATGAGCGAGCGTGGCGAGCGGATCTTCTACTAAACCCCATTCGCACCATGTGCAAAAAGAGACAGCCAAAGCTGTCTCTCTTTTTATCTGTTTGCCGCAACTCCTGGCTCCCAATACCACTCCGATTGTTGATTTTTTGTTTCTTTAAGGTTGCGTCCAGTCCTGCCTTTGGCGGGGCTTTTTTATGTCTGACGCATCTCTTTTGATGGAACCAGTGAAGAAGATTAACGGGATGAAAGCACCATATGGCACTTTTCTCGTTCATAAATTGGTGGTCGTCGAGAAATTTTCAATGATGAAATAGCTTTTTAAAATCAATTGATTGAGTGTTTGCCTTTGGGTTTTTTAACTATTTTTGTGTTTTTTTGAAAGGGAATATCCCGTTTGCCGGTTCTATTGCAGGTACCCGGTTGCGACAAATCGGGGATATCAGCAACATCCAACGACATCAAAAGGAACATGAACATGAATGTTAAAAAAAGCACTGCTATCGCCTCCGCCATGACCGGTCTGCTGGCGCTGGGCGCCCAATTTATCGCGGCGCCAGCCATGGCTGCCGATGAAAAGGAGAAGTGCTACGGCGTGGTCAAGGCCAGCAAAAATGACTGTGCGACCAAGAGCAGCTCCTGCGCCGGTACTGCCAAGGAAGATGCTCAGGGTGATGCCTTTGTGGTGATGCCCAAAGGGCTGTGCGAGAAGCTGGTCGGCGGTTCGCTGCAACCCAAGTAAGAGACATCGGGCAGGGGATGGCCAATGGGTCGCCCCCTGCATCTTCTCTGGTTGGCGAAAGCGAGTCTTGCGATGAACCCTTTGATTGGTATCGGATTACGCACTCCCCATTACGATGAGATCCGGCAAACCCTGCCGGCAGTTGGTTGGCTGGAGGTGCACAGTGAAAATTACTTCGAACGGCACAGTCACGGTTTTCAGGTGCTCGCCGAACTGGCGCAGCACTACCCCGTCAGTCTTCACGGCGTTGGCATGTCCCTCGGTTCTGCCGACCCGCTCGATCCGCACCATCTGCAGCAGTTGGTGATGCTGGCCTCGGCGATCAAACCGGTACGGATCTCAGAACATCTCAGCTGGGGCAGCATTGGCGGGCGTTACTTCAACGATCTGCTGCCGGTGCCCTATACCCGCGCCTCCCTGCGCAACATGAGCGACAAAATCCAGCAGGTACAACAGACCCTGGGTTGCCGCATGTTGATTGAAAATCCCTCCTCCTATCTGCAACTGCCCGGGGAGATGAGCGAGTGGGAATTTCTGGCCGAGCTGCAGCAGCGCAGCGAGTGCGGCATCCTGCTCGACCTCAACAATCTCTATGTCAGTGCTTTCAATCACGGTTTCTCTTGCGATGAGTATCTGGCGGCGATCGATCTCGCCACCGTCGGGGAGATCCATCTGGCCGGTTATACCGAGAAGCAGCTGCCGGAAGGCTCCCTCTATATCGATACCCACAGCGCCCCTGTGGTGGAGCCGGTCTGGGAACTCTATCGCCAGATCTGCCGCAAGCAGGCCATTCCCACCCTGATTGAGTGGGACCTCGAGATCCCGCCGCTGCCGGTCTTGCTGGCAGAGGCGGCGCAGGCCGGCGCCATTCTGGATGAGGCGCGTGCCATGAGTGCACCACGGGAGGTGGCCCATGGCTGAACTGGCACAGCTGCAACAGCACTTTGCCGATGGTCTGCTGGGGGCGCATGACGCCATTGCCCCTCACATCAGCTCCCGACTCTTTTCTGCCGAATCTGTGCTGCAGGTCTATCGCAACCACTTCATCCTGAGCCTTGGCGAGGTGCTGGCGAGCAGTTATCCCGCCGTCAAGGCTATGGTCGGGGATGACTTTTTTGCAGCGGCGGCCCGTGGCTTCGTATTGGCCGAGCCGCTCAGGGAAGGGAGCGTCATGCACTATGGCGCCGGGTTTGGCCAATGGTTGGCCCGCTTGCCGACTACAACCGGACTGCCCTGGCTGGAGGAGCTGGCTCAGTTCGAATGGCAGCTTGAGCGTGCCAGTCTGCTGCCGCTGGAATCACGCTGCTGGCCAGCCGAGCGTCTGGCCGCATTATCGCCGCAACAATGGGAGCGGCTGCGGCTGTTGCCAGCCACGGATCTGCTGCTGGTTGCTAGCGATTATCCGGTACTGGCCCTGTGGCAGATGGCGCTGCACGGTGGTGAAGCGGTGGACGCGCTTGATGCCCCCGTCTGGCTGGCATTGAAGAAACAGCCGGATTGCCGGGTTGCCCCCTTGCCCCTGACGGCGGGTGAGTGGGCGCTGCTACAGGGATGTCTCGCTGGTACGGCGCTGGTCGATCTGCTTGCGGCCGACCCTGCGGCCAGTGAACATCTCACTCGCCTGATAACCCTTGGTCTGCTGGTGGATATGGAGGTAATGCCATGATGGCAAACAAATGGCTGGCGCTGGCCAGCTCGAGTGGTGATTTGCCGCGCTGGAGCCGCGCTTGTGTGCTGTTGCTGGCGCGGCTGTGGGTCGCCTCGGTTTTTATTACTTCAGGTTGGCTCAAGCTGACTGCGTGGGATTCCACCCTCTATCTGTTTGAATCCGAGTATCAGGTGCCCCTGCTGCCCTGGTTGTGGGCTGCCTATCTGGGGACGGCCGCCGAGCTGCTGTTGCCGCTCTTCCTGCTGGCAGGGCTTTTTACTCGCCCGGCCGCCTTGCTGCTGTTTGGCTTCAATATCATGGCGGTGATCTCCTACCCGACCCTCTGGGCGGGTGGCTTTTACGATCACCAGCTGTGGGGCTGGATGCTGCTGACCCTGATCATCTGGGGCGGCGGTGTGCTGAGCCTGGATTATTGGCTGACACGTCGCAGCCATTGATTTATCAGTGATTTCCCCAATGACAAAGAGCGCCACAAGGCGCTCTTTGTCATAATGACGGCCGGCGAAATTTCCCATGAGAGAAAAGGAGCAGCCAATGATCATTCGTCAGGCAAGGGCCGCAGATATTCCCGCACTGGTGGCGCTGCGCATGGAGCTGTTTTGTGAGGTCGGTGAGCTGGTGACACCGCAGGCAGACCCGGCCTTGTGGCAGGCCACCCTTGACTATTTCACCCGGGCGATGAGTGAAGAGAGTGCTTTATCCTGGCTGGCTGAGGCCGATACGCAGGAGGGCTGCAAACAGATCGTGGCAGCAGGGACGCTGGCATTGTTTGAACGGCCGCCCTATCCCGGCAATCTGGCGGGAGTGGAGGGGTATCTGCTCAACATGTATACGCGGTCACTATGGCGCCAGCAGGGGATCGCCACGGCGCTGCTCGATGCCATTACCGCCTTCGCCAGATCGCGTCAGCTGGGCAAGGTGTGGCTCCATGCCAGCGAGCAGGGGCGCCCTCTCTATGAGCGGATCGGCTTTGTCGCCAATCCGGCCTATCTGGAGTGGCAACCGGTGGTGGAATAAGGGTTGCAGCTCTGCATGAGTGGCGCTTGGTCGGTGAATTTGATTTACAGCAATAAATATGGCGTCAGATGGGATCGCGGCAACGCCGCCAACTATGCTGATGGAGCACGCCACCATTATCTTATTGATCCACTGCGTGGTTTGGCCATGGTGGGTGCCAGTCTGGAGGATACGTTTCGATGTTCAATAGCAAACTGAAAGCCGAGTTGCAGCAGTGCCAGGATCAACTTCTGGAACAGCAGGGATTTTTCGACGCAGTGCACGGCAGCGTGGCGACCATCACCTTTACGCCCGATGGCACTGTGCTGGCCGCCAATGATCTCTTTCTCAACGTGGTGGGCTTCAGTGCGCCCGAGGTTATCGGCCAGCATCACCGTATCTTTTGCGACAAGCTCTATGCCCAGAGCAGCGACTATCAGCAGTTTTGGGCGGATCTGAAGCAGGGGCGTTCCCGTACCGGGGTATTCCAGCGCTTCAACAAACGGGGCGAGGCGATCTGGCTGGAAGCGACCTATTTTCCGGTCAAGTTGCGGGGCGTGGTGACCAAGGTGATCAAGATCGCGGCCGATATTACCGAGCACCACCTGCAACTGCTCAGCCAGCAGGCGGTGGTGACGGCGCTGGATCGGTCACTGGCGGTCATCGAGTTCACCCCTGGCGGGGAGGTGATTGCAGCCAACGGTAATTTCCTCCATACCATGGGCTATACCCTGGCTCAGGTGCAGGGCAAGCATCACCGCATCTTCTGCGACGATCAGTTCTATCGAGACCAGCCCCACTTCTGGGATGAGCTGGGCCGTGGTCAGTTCAAGTCCGGTCTCTTCTGTCGTCAGAACAGTCACGGTAGCAAGGTGTGGCTGGAGGCGACCTACAACCCGATCCTTGATGAGCATCGCAAGGTGGTGAAGGTGATCAAGTTCGCCAGCGACATCACCGAGCGGATCAACAAGAGCGATGCGGTGCGGGAAGCGGCCATGTTGGCCCACGATGCGGCGCAGGAGACCCTGAACTGCGCCGAGCGCGGCGCGGGTCTGCTCTCCTCGGTGGTCGATACCTCCAGCCTGATTGCCAGCCAGCTGACTCACAGCATCGGCCTTATCAATCAGCTGAACGAGCAGTCGCGTAGTATCGAGGCGATCGTCTCCACCATCAGCAGCATCGCCGACCAGACCAATCTGCTGGCCCTTAACGCAGCCATTGAGGCGGCGCGGGCGGGGGATCAGGGTCGTGGGTTTGCGGTGGTGGCTGACGAGGTTCGCCAGCTGGCGGCCCGCACGTCTCTCTCTACCGACGAGATTGCCAAGGTGGTACAGAACAACCGGGAGCTGACCGCCAAGGTCACCTCCGAGATGTCTGACGTCGCCAGCAGCGCCGAGCTTGGCAAGCAGCAGGTGGGCGAGGTGAATGAGGTGATGAGCGACATCCGCCGGGAGGCGAACAACGTCTCCAGCACCGTCTCTGATCTGGCCATCTGAACCCCCTGACTTCCTGTCATGCTGGGGCATTGACTCATATTTGAGCAGTCAGTGCCCCAATCTGAACCCCTCCTGTATCGTCCCGCCATTGTGAATTGTCCTCTTCTGGCCCCTTGATTAGGCTTGCCGCCTCATTCATTTCAGAGCAGGAACAGAACACGATGGCATTACAACAGAAGGGGCGGGCAATGGCCCTGCTGGTTATGGTCGCGAGCATGGGGCTGAGCGGCTGTATGGGGCAGATGGGGCTTTCCGGCATGGTCACCAAGGGCAACCTGAGCGTGGTGGATAACCGCTACGCTCGTGCCGGGGTCTTTATGCTGCTCTCCCCTGTCTACGGTTTGGCCGCGACCGCTGACCTGTTCGTCTTCAATACCATCGAGTTCTGGTCTGGCAAGAACCCTATCACCGGCAAATCTCCGGCTGTGGTGGACATGAAAGCCAATCCGGTGCTCAAGGTGAACCAGCATCTGGATCCAGCCCTCAAGAAGGTGCCGCTGGCCATGCTGCCACAAGGGGTGCGCGAGGTGGAGATCAGCTACCCGGACGAGCATACCGCCCAGATGGAGGTGCACTATCTGGATGGCCGCCGCAGCATGATGCGTGGCGAGAAGCGTGGCGAGCTGATGGATATCTACTTCGATGGCCGCTTTGTCTCTACCCTGAGCCGCGCAGAGCTGGAAGAGCGGGCGAATCAGGGCAAGGCTGCTGCCTAAATTCAACTGAATCCAGATCGATCCAGCTTCAGATGGGGTATACCTAATCTGCTGGCAAAATCGCCATGATGTCTAAGGGAGTAGACTATGACGGTGAATGGATTGCGATTGGCGGAGTTGATTGGTTCCCTCAGTCATGCGCTCGATATGACTGAGGGGCAACCAAGAGGACACTGCATTCGCTGCTGCTGGATAGGTTCCCGTCTGGGGGAGCGGCTGGGACTGGATGCCCGGCTGCGCCATGACCTCTACTACACGCTCCTGCTTAAGGATCTTGGGTGCAGCAGCAATGCCGCCCGCATCTGCGAGCTCTATCTCACCGACGATCTTCACTTCAAACGCGATTTCAAACTGGTGGATGGCTCCCTCTCCGAGGTAGTCAACTTTGTGCTGGGCCACACCGGCTTGCAGGCGGATCTGCTGGGACGTTTTCGCAGCCTGTTTCATATTTTTCGCAACGGTGATCAGATTGCCAACGAACTGATCCAGACCCGCTGTCATCGGGGGGCGGATATTGCTCGCCAGCTGCGTTTCAGTGACGAGGTAGCCGATGGCATCCTCTCCCTTGATGAACACTGGAATGGCAAAGGTCGGCCCCTGCAACTGGCTGGCGAGGCGATCCCGCTCTTCTCCCGCATTGCCCTGCTTTGTCAGGTGGTGGATGTATTTCACGCGGCCGCAGGCCCGGATGCGGCGCTCAAGGAGCTGCGCGAGCGCAGCGGCAGCTGGTTTGATCCGGCGCTGGTTCGGGAATTTGAAGCGCTGGCCGACGAAGAGTTCTGGCAAGGGCTGGCCGATCCCCGACTGACCGAGTGGGTGCTGGTCCACCCTGCCGGGCAAGGGGAGGTGGCGCTGGATGAGGATTATCTGGACGAAATCGCGGCGGCCTTCGGGCAGGTGGTGGACTCCAAAAGTCCCTACACCGCGGGTCACAGCGGCAGGGTGGCGCTCTATACCGACATTCTTGCCACCCAGATGGGGTTGTCCGAGCCGCGTCGACGCTGGCTCAAGCGGGGCGCCTTGCTCCATGATGTGGGCAAGCTCGGGGTGAGCAATGCCATTCTCGACAAGCCGGGCAAACTCGATGCGCAGGAGTGGGCGGCGGTGCAGATGCATGCCGCCTATACCGAGGAGATCCTGAGCCGTATCGGCGCCTTCGAGGAGCTGGCACAAGTGGCGGGCGCCCACCATGAGCGGCTCGATGGCAAGGGCTACCCCAAGGGGCTGAAAGGGGACGAGATTACCCTTGAGACGCGCATCATCACCACAGCCGACATCTTCGATGCCATCACCGCCAAGCGCCCCTATCGCGGCGCCATCCCTGTGCCGCAGGCGTTGGAGATGATGGCGGAGAATCTGGGCACAGCAATAGACCCCGACTGTTTTGCCGCCCTGCAGGAGGGTATTCAGGATTTCTCCCTCTACCTCACCACCGAGCAGCCGCTGACCAATGCCAGTTAAGATTTGCTGCCTTCATGGCCTAAACGGCCAGTCAGACAGCAAAACGCCCCGCAACAGCGGGGCGTTTTGCATTGGGCCTAGTCGGGCTGCTTGCGATGGGGCGGGGTGAGGATCAGCCCCAGCAGGCGGCGCAGGTGAGTCAGCTGCTCGGTCAGCTGGACGTTGAGCCAGAGGTAGCCATTGATGGCTGCCTCTGCGTTGGGCGGCAGCGATACCTGGGTCGCCACCTCGTGCAGGCGGGCGATGGCGGCATCTGCGCCGCGACCATCGCCGGTTTGCATCATCAGGGCAAGCTGGTTGATCGCCTCTTCGGTGGCCAGATGGCAGGCTTGCAGCGCAGCCGTGCTCTGCATCAGGAAGTGGCTCTCCCGATCGTTCCAGTAGGTGTTGGCCAGCATCTCCAGAGTGCAGAGGGTGTTGCGCATGGTGACCTGCACCGCATCAAACAGGGCGACGCTGTGGCGGGTCTCCTTGGCCGCCGGGGCCAGCAGGGCCCGCAGTTTGCCGGTCTGGGCCAGCAGTTGGGAGAGATTGTGCTTGAGGCGCGGGCGCTCCAGCACATTGGGGGAGAGGTGAGTGTGATAGAGCCGCCCCGACTGCTGCAGGATCTGGTGCAGTTGCAGCCGCCAGTGGCTGTAGGCCCGTTGGGGATAGATGCTGCAAAAGAGCAGCGCCAGCAGGGAGCCCAGTATCACGTCGGCACTGCGCCACAGCGCCGTCTCGATATCCCCCGGCATGGCCCCCATGGTGACCCCCAGGGTGATGCCGATCAGCAGCCCCACATAGGGGCGCTTGCCGAGGGCCAGATAGCCGCAGAGGAACATGATGCACCCGCACCAGATCAGGGTAAGCGGTAGCGAGTAGATCTCGAGATAAAGCGCCACCACCCCGCAACTGGCGCCGAAGATGGTGCCCACCACCCGCTGCAGGGCACGGGAGAGCACATTGCCCCAAAACGAGATGGGGCCCATCACCACCACCAAGGTTATCAGCGGCCAGGTGCTCTCCGGCAGTTTCAGCTCGCGGGTCAGCAGAAAGGTGAGCATAAAGGCGAGCGCAATGCGCAGGCCATGGACGATCCGGTAGCGGCCATAGACCAGCAGATCGAGTCGGGAGAGGGGGGCATCAAGACGCACGGTCTGCCTCCTGTCAGGTGGGGGACGGGGCGCCGTGCATCCGGCCGACGCCCCGTCGGGATTTAGGCCAGTCGTCCCTGCAGGGGGTGGATCCAGACCCGCTCGCCAACGGCGATCCCGGGTTGATCCGGTACGATTTCGATCAGGCAGTTGGCATCGGCCATGGAGCTGAGAATACCCGAGCCCTGTGGCCCAGTGGTGCGCACCCGCAGCTGGCCGTTACGGTCCTGATGGAAGATGCCGCGCAGAAACTCGGTGCGCCCCGGGCGGCTCTTCATCTTCTCGTCCGCCAGCGCCGAGAGGCGCAGCGGCTGCCACCGCTTGCCTTGCAAGCGGGCGATGGCAGGCTCGACAAACTGCAGCACGCAGATCATCGCCGCCACCGGATTACCCGGCAGGCCGAAGAAGGGGGTATGCCCCAGCTTGCCAAAGGCGAGCGGGCGGCCCGGCCGCATCTGGATGCGCCAGAAATCGATCTGGCCGAGCTCCGCCAGCACCAGCTTGATAAAGTCGGCATTGCCTACCGAGACCCCGCCCGAGCTCAGCACCAGATCGGCGCTGGCGGCGGCCTGCTCCAGCTGCTGGCGCAGAATGGTCTTGTCATCGGGAATGATGCCAAGGTCCATCACCTCGCAACCGGCGGCGCGGATAAGGGCCATCAGGGTGAAGCGGTTGCTGTCGAAGATGTGGCCGGGGGCGAGCTGCTCGCCCGGCGCTTGCACCTCGTCACCGGTACTGAACAGCGCCACTTTCAGCGGGGTGCGCACAGTGAGACTGGCTTGACCGAGTGATGCTGCCAGCCCCAGCTGGGGGGCACCCAGCCAGGTACCGGCCGGGATGGAGACCGCACCTTTGGCGAGATCTTCCCCGGCGAGGCGCACATTCTGCCCTGCGCGGATCGGTGCGGTGACGGTGACCCACTCACCTTCAATCTGCGTCTCTTCCCGCATCACCACGGTATCGACCCCGGGGGGCAGCGGGGCACCGGTCATGATCTGCACCGCCTGACCGGCCAGCACAGGCTCGTGGCGCTGCTGGCCCGCCAGCACTTCCCCCACCAGTTGCCAGCGACCGGCGGCGAGATCGTCGCTGCGAAGGCCAATGCCATCCATCGCCGAGTTGGCGTGGGGCGGCACATTGATGGGGCTTATCAGATCGGCGGCCAGCACGGCGCCGTGGCATTGGGCCAGCGGTTTGTCGCTGCAGGCAGTGCTCGGGGTGAGGGCCGCCAGAATGGCGTTGCGGGCCGCCTCGACCGAGAGAAAGCCCTTGCCCGCCTCCGGCTCCTTGCTCTGGCAGCCGTCAAGCCAGCGGCAGACGAAGTCGGCAATGGCCGCCAGATCGTTGATATCGAGTCGGGGCAGGCTTGTCTGCTGTTGTTCGCCACTCTGTTGGGGCTGATCGCTGGCCAGCGCGATGATGTCGCTGTCTTCGGGGAAGAGCAGCGGCTTGCCAATCTCGGCGCGGTGCAGCTCGATTTTCGGGAAGTGTTCGTGCTTGAACCCCTCGACCAAGAGCAGATCGAGCTCTGTCTGATCGAAGCTGGCCAGCAGCTGGCGAAAGTCGGCTTCGGCCAGTTCGGTCTCGCCGTGCGTTGTTTCAGTAATGCGAGCATGACGACGACGGGAGGCGACCATCATCTGCTGGGCACCCGCCTTGCGCAGGCGATAGCTGTCTTTGCCCGGTTGGTCGATATCAAAGTCGTGGTGGGCGTGCTTGAGCACCCCGATGCGCAGGCCGCGATCCACCAGCAGGGGGATCAACTGCTCCAGCAAGGTGGTCTTGCCGGTGCCGCTCCAGGCGGCGAAGCCGAGCAGGGGAAGAGTGGGGGCCGGGGTCATGAGGTGACTCCTTGTTGGGGGTCGATAGCCGGGGCAAGCAGACGGGCCTCGTAGGCGGCCAGCTCGGCAGGGCTGTTGAGATTGATAAAGGCATCCGACTGATCGGCAAAGCTCACCACCGCCATATTGTGGCGGGCAAACCAGATATCGATTTTGCGCTCTCCCTCTGCCAGCGCGGCGGTGAGGGAGGGGAGCAGGGATTTGTGCAGCAGGGCCACCACGGGTTGCAGCCAGTCGCCATCGTGGGCTACCACCAGCTCGGTATCCGGGGTCAAGGCGGCGCGAAAGCGGCTCATCAGATCCAGCGGCAGGGCGGGGCCATCGCAGGGAACGAACAGCACCCAGTCGTGACGGGCGGCAGCAAGACCAGCCTGCATGCCCGCCAGCGGGCCGAGATAGTCGTTGTTGTCATCGCTGATGACCGGAGCCAGCGCCTGATAGCGGGCCTGACTGCGGTTGGCGTTGATCAGTACCTCATCCACCTGGGGGCGCAGGCGCGCCAAAACATGGTCGATAAGAGGGCGTCCCGCCAGTGCTACCCATCCCTTGTCTTCGCCCCCCATCCGGGTGGCGCGGCCTCCTGCCAGGATCACTGCTGATACGGCAACGGGATCAGAGTGGCTGTCGCTTTTTGAAGTCATGTCGCTCGATGATTTTTAAAGGGGTCGTCTCTTGCAGCTGGCCACGGGCGAGGGTCCATTGCCGCTCGCACAGGTCGGTCAGGGCGTTGCTCTGGTGGCTGATGACGACCAGGCCGCTGCCATGTTCCCGCAGATCTTGCGCCAATGCGGCCATCAGGGCAACCGAATGTGTGTCCAGATTGGCGGTGGGCTCATCCATCAGCAGAAAGGCCGGTTGCAGCGCCCAGGCACGGGCCATCGCCAGCCGTTGCCGTTCGCCACCCGAGAGAATGCTGATGTGCTCCCGCGCCAGCCCTTCCAGCTCGACCCGGCGCAGCGCCTCGAACACGCGGATCTCGCTGCCGAGCTGTTTATCCAGCGCCCAGGCCACGTTGTCGTGCACCGTGCGATCGAACAGATAGGGGGTCTGGTGCAGATAGGTGACCCGGCCCGGCCCTAGATTCCGCTTGAGCAGCCGGTTGAGCCGCTGTTGCCAGCGCCCCGGCAGATTGGTGTGGCCGCGGGTGGGGGCCAGCAGCCCCGCCAGGATTTTGAGCAGAGTGGTCTTGCCCACCCCGTTGGCTCCGTGCAGCCAGATGGCATCCCCCGGTGCGATGGCGAGCCGGTCAATCTCGAACAGCTGGCGCTCGCCAAAGCGCATCGTCAGCTGGTGGGCGGTCAGGGCCATGGGGTACTCCTGTTGATACACAGTGGGGGCATGGTCAGTTCTTCAGATAGCTGTGGCCTCGACAGGCCGTCAGCAACAGGTTGAGCAAGAGGGCGAGGGTGAGCAGCACTATGCCGAGTGCCACCCCCTGGGTGAAGGCCCCTTTCTGGGTCTCCAGCGCGATGGCGGTGGGGATATTGCGGGTAAAGTGCAGGATATTGCCCCCCACCATCATGGAGCAGCCCACCTCGGTGACGATGCGGCTGAAGGCGCCGATGATGGCGGCCAGCAGGCCAAAGCGGCACTCGTGCATCAGGCCGATCAGCGCCTTGGGCCAGGAGACCCCCAGGGTCAGGGCGGTCTCCCAGGCGCGCCGATCGCTCTGGACAAATGCAGCGTGAGCCATGGTGGCGATCACCGGAAAGGCGATCAGCATCTGCCCCACCACCATCGCCTGCTGGGTAAAGAGCAGCTTCCAGTCGCCAAAAGGGCCGGCCCGCGACAGCAGCATGTAGAGCAAGAGGCCAATCACCACGGTCGGCACCGATTGCAGGGTATTGATGCAGGAGAGCCAGAGCCAGCGGCCGGGCAGCGGCAGATAGGCCAGGGCAAAGCCCAGCAGCAAGGCGGGCAGCAGCACCAGCAGCAGGGCGATGCAGGAGACGGAGAAGGAGACCCCCACCACCTGCCACAGTTCGGTGTCACCACTGAACAGCAGGGCGAGGGCCGCTAATGTCGTGTCGATCAATGTCGGCATCAGACCTCTCTCTCATCGTGCAGGGCGAGGGCCGTCAATACGGTCGTTTCGATCAAGGTCGGCATCAGGCGCCTCCCTCAGCGAACCGGGGGAGGGCCATCAACCTCATCGCAGGGGTCAGGGTTGGCATTATTTCCCGTTGGCATCCGCTACAAACAGCGCTTGACCCGCCACCTTGAAGTCGCCGATCAGCTTCTGGCCATGCTCGGAGACCAGCCAGTTTTTCAGGGTGCGGGCCCCTTCGGTGTTGAGATCCGGGTAGCGCTTGGGGTTGACCAGGATCACCTGATAGGGGTTGAACAGGCGCTTGTCACCCTCCAGCAGCACGGCGAGATCCAGCTTGCTCTGGTAGGCGAGCCAGGTGCCGCGGTCGGTCAGGGTGTAGGCACCGAGCTCCGAGGCCATGGTCAGGGTCGGGCCCATCCCCTGGCCGATGGATTTGTAACCGGCAAACTCGGGTTTGACGTCAGCGGCTTGCCACAGGGTCTTCTCCTTGATGTGGGTACCGGACTCGTCACCGCGGGAGATAAAGGTCTGGCCCTGCTCCTTGATGGCTTGCAGCCCCTTGGCTGCGTCGTGCAGTTTGCCGAGACCCGCCGGATCTTTGGCCGGGCCGACGATAACGAAGTCGTTGTACATCAGGTGCACTGGCTCGATGCCAAAGCCTGCGTCGACAAACTTCTTCTCGGCAGAGGGGGCGTGGGTCATCACCAGATCCGCGTCGCCGTTCTCGCCCATCTTCAGGCTCTGGCCGGTACCGGCCGCCATTACCTGCACCGGATAACCAGTCTCCTTGGTGAACTGGGGCAGCAGCCAGCCCAGCAGACCGGACTGCTCGGTGCTGGTGGTGGTGGCGAGGCGGATCGGCGCTTTTGTGGCATTAGTATCCGCTTCGGCGTGGGCCGCACCGGCGATCAGCAGGCTGGTGGCGAGGGAGAGGGCAAAACGTTTGAGGCTGGTTTTTATCGTCATCGTGATGCAACTTTTTTCAGGGTGGCTGAGGAGAGGGCAAGAGTAAGCAAGCAGGGTGCCAAACTGTTCCTTTGCCGGTGCATTCACGGTTTGCCGTTTAAAAACAGAAGCTTATTAGAATCAATTAGGTGAGCTTGTTATCGCTTTTAATAATTGGTGTTGGTGCTTTTGATACGGTAAGGACAAAATGTCCCACTAAGGTTCCGGTTATCGGGACATTCACCGACCGTACGTGCATCCGAGGTACTTTTTTCCATGACACTCCCTCCCAGCCGCTGGTCTGCCCTCTCCCTGCTTATCGTTGACGATGAGCCCGGCATGCGCAGCTTTCTGGCCAAGGCGCTGGCCAAGCGTTTTGCCCAGATTGAGACTGCCGCCAGCGTGGAGGAGGCGGAAGCCCTGCGCTGCCGCCTTCACTTCGACCTTATCATCGCCGACATCCGGCTGCCGGGGCGCTCCGGCATCGAGTGGCACGAGGCCATCGACCCCGCCACCCGTCGCAGCGACATCATCTTCATGACCGGTTTTGGCGATATGGAGACCGCCCTCAAGGCGCTGCGCCTCGGCGCCAGCGACTTTATCCTCAAGCCCTTCAACCTCGATCAGATGGTGCAGGCGGTGGACAGAGTCATCGAGCGCCGTCAGATGGAGCGGGAGAACCTGCTGCTGCGCCGGGAGGTGAGCAAGCTGTTCCCGCCCACCCTGATTGGCGACAGTGCCAAGACCCGCGAGCTCAAGACGCTCATCGCCAGAGTAGCCCCTTCCAACGCCGCCGTACTGGTGGAGGGGGAGTCCGGCACCGGTAAGGAGCTGGTGGCCCGCGCCCTGCATCAACTTTCCGGCCGGATGGGGGCCTTTGTGCCCCTCAACTGCGCCTCCATCGCCCCGGAGCTGCTGGAAAGCGAGCTGTTCGGCCATGTACAGGGGGCCTTTACCGGCGCCCGCAAGGGGCGTGACGGCCTGTTCCGGGTCGCCCATCAGGGCACCCTGTTTCTCGACGAGATCGGCGAGATGCCGCTCGCCATGCAGGCCTCGTTGCTGCGGGCGCTGGAGCAGAAGGCCATCCGCCCGGTGGGGGCCGAGCGCGAATTGGCGGTGGATGTGCGCATCGTCGCCGCCACCAACCGCAACCTCAAGGCCGAGGTGGAGGCGGGCCGCTTTCGCGAAGATCTCTTCTATCGCCTCAACGTGGTGGCGCTGCCGGTCGCCCCGTTGCGGGAGCGGATCGACGATATCCCCGCGCTGGTGCACCACTTTACCCGCCAGCTCACCGCCGAGATGGGGATGGGCTCCTTGAGCTGGACCCACGAGGATGTGGTGGCGATGCAGGCCTACCCCTGGCCCGGCAACGTGCGGGAGCTGCGCAACCTCATCGAACGCTGCCTGCTGCTGGGCAAGCCTCCGGCGGATTACTGGCAGAGCAGCAAGCCCGCCGAGCAGGGGGCGAGCGAGGAGGGTTATCCGCTGGCGTGGCCGCTGGCAGAGGTGGAGAAGGCCCACATCCTGCAAGTGGTGGCGAGCCATGATGGCAACAAGTCGGCCGCCTCCCGGGTGCTCGGGGTGGCGCGCAAGACGCTGGATCGCAAATTCAAGGAGTGGGCCATCGAATGAGGAAGGCTGACTGGATGGGGTGGCGATGAAACTGACCCTGCTCTCCCGCTGCATGCGCGCCCTGTTGCCCCGTTGCGTGCGCACCAAGGTGCGCTGGCGCCTGCTGCTGCTTACTTCGGTGCCCATCATGCTCACCCTGGTGGGCATGATCGCGCTCACCCTCTACTGGACTCTCACCTACAGCTGGCAGAACCTGCTCACCACGGTGCGCAGCGATCTCGGGGTGGCCCACCACGCCATAACGGTGCAGCAGCAGCGCCAGACCGAGCATCTCGAGCATCTGCGCGATGCCTGGGCCTTTCAGCTGCGGCTGCGGGAATCGCCGGATCAGCTGCATGACTGGGTGATGCCGCTGGCGGCCAATTATGGTCTCGATTTTCTGCGCTTGCGTAGCGGCGCCGAGCTTCAGGCTCTGACGGCGCAGGAGCTGACGACCCTGAGTGCCGGACGCAGCGTCAGTCACTTCGTGGTCTGGTCGCAGCAGGAGATGCTCGCCCTCTCCCCGCAACTGGCCAAGCGGGCTGTGTTGTGGCAGCGGGATGGCACAAGGGTGGTGGAGGGCAGGGGGCTGATCAGCCTCTCGCTGACGCCGGTGATGGGCCGCGACGGCTCCCTTTGGGCCGTGCTGGAGGGGGGCGAGCTTGTCAACGGCAGCACCCGGCTGGTGGATGAGCTCAAGGGTCAGGTGTTTGCCAAAAACACCCTGCCGGATGGCAGCGTCGGAACTGTCACCCTGTTTCTCGACGATCTGCGGGTGAGCACCAACGTACCGGTCAGCAGTAGCCGTCAGGTGGGTCGGGCGGTGGGCACCCGGGTCTCGCCGCCAGTGCGCGAGCAGGTGCTGGGGCGGGGGGAGATGTGGGTTGACCGCGCCTTCGTCCACGACGCCTGGTATGTCTCGGGCTACGAGCCGCTGTTGGGAGCCAGGGGCGAGCGGATCGGCATGCTCTATGTGGGCTTTCTCGAGTGGCCCATTATCCGCACCTACCTCACCAATCTGGTGGAGCTGGGCTCGGGCGTGGTGCTGCTGTTGTTGCTCTCCGGCCTGCTGGTCTATCGCGGCGCGCGGGATCTCTTCTCCCCCATCGAGCGGATGCACAAGGTGGTGCGGCAGGTGCAGGCCGGGGAGTCCGCTCGAATCGGCCCGCTGGCCCTCGACCCCGACCACGAGCTGGCCCAGCTCGGTCGCCAGTTCGACGCCATGCTGGACAGGCAGGAGGCGCACCAGCAGCAGATGGCCCGCAGCGCCGATGAGCTGGAGCAGAAGGTGGCCGAGCGTACCCAAAGCCTCGAGCAGAAGACTGCCGAGCTGGAAGATCATATTCATATGCTGACCGAGGCGCGCCAGCAGTTGCTGATCAGCGAGAAGCTGGCGGCTCTTGGCGAGCTCTCCGCCGGGGTGGCCCACGAGATCAACAACCCTCTGGCGGTGATCCTCGGCAATGTGGAGCTGATGAAGCTGGAGCTGGGGGAGGCGGCCGAGCCGGTCAGCGAGGAGCTGGCGCTGGTGCTGGCCCAGATTGAGCGCATTCGTGCCATCACCCGCAGCTTGCTGCAATACTCTCGCCCTGGCGATTACGAGACCGCGCCGGTGTGGCAGCACCTCAATCCCATCATCGAGGAGAGCCTGACGCTGGTGCGCTCCGCCCTGCGTCAGCAGCAGGTGGATCTGGTGGCCGATCTCAGGGCCCAGCAGCCCATCGAGGCGGATCGCCAGCAGCTGTTGCAGGTGCTGATCAACCTCCTGGTCAATGCCAGCCACGCGCTGGGAGAGCAGGGGGAGATCCGGGTCGAGAGCCGCGACTGGGTCGATGAACTCGGTCAGTTGCGCGGGGCAGAAGTGCGGGTGATCGATAACGGCAGCGGCATCGAGGCGGCCATTATCGACAAGATCTTCGACCCCTTCTTCACCACCCGCGCTACCGGCACCGGGTTGGGGCTGGCCCTGAGCCACCGCATCATCAGTCGCTGGGGTGGGGAGCTCTTGGTGGACTCCACCCCAGGGCAGGGGAGCTGCTTTACCGTGCGGCTGCGCAGCCACGCCCTGCTGCCCAGCGGCAGCGAGCCCGCGAAACTGGAAGGGTGGCGCATCGCCCTCAATGCCGAGGGGCGTGAGACAAGCGATTGATGCTGTTATAAAAAGGCCCGTGATAAAAACAGCCCGTCAACATGGTTGACGGGCTGTTTTGTCGGTGGGTGAGTGGTTATTTACTGCGGGCTCCACACCAGCTTGCCGCTCTGGCTCAGGTCATAGCCGCCGAGGCGGGCCGCCAGCTCGCGCCCC
Source organism: Aeromonas sp. Y293-4 (assembly GCF_027705905.1). Classification (NCBI taxonomy): domain Bacteria; kingdom Pseudomonadati; phylum Pseudomonadota; class Gammaproteobacteria; order Aeromonadales; family Aeromonadaceae; genus Aeromonas; species Aeromonas sp. Y293-4. The sequence goes on from NZ_JAPDCI010000003.1 coordinate 386,707, forward strand.
TCGGGGGATTGCAGCCAGCCGATCAGCTGTTGCAGCAGGGTACGAAAAAAGACCCCCTGCGGCATCACCAGATCGAAGCACTCCTGCGACAGCGGCATAAAGCCGAGGCCAAACTCGGTGGCGGTGCTCTGGGCGCCGGGCCCGACATCGGCATCGCCGCGACTGATGGCGGCAGCCAGCTCCCGCTCGCTGTTGACCTCGAGGGTGCGCTCCAGCCGGGTCAGCGACTCCCCTTGAGTTTGCAGCCACTCCTGCAGGGCGCGCTGGCTGCCAGCCCCCTCCTGACGCATGGCCCAGCGCCAGTCGAGCGCCTCTTTCGCCTCCTTGGGTTGCAGCCCCTGCCGCAGCACCAGCCCCTGCACCCGCCGAAATCCATGAACGATCACCCATTGCCGGTGGCCCTGATACTGCTGCACCAGCGCGGGATGGCGCAGGTGGGCCTCCTCGGCCTGCCCCCAGTGGATGGCGCAGAGATCCACATGGCCGCGTGCCAGCATCGCCAGCCCCTGCCGGGTGCCGCACGGGGTGTAGCCCACCAGAGCCTGGGTGCCGAGCTGCCGGGCCAAACGGCTGCTGGCGTAGTGCAGCAGCACATCGTCCGAGCCTGCCAGCAGCAGCCGGTCGTTCATCACCCCCTCGTGGCAGCTGCCGAGCAGCCAGCGATCGAGCAGGGATCGCGGAAACAGCCACTTGCCGGTCGCCTTGGTGGCGGGGATGCGCGCCTCGTTGGCGAGCTGGTAGACCTTCTTCTCGTTGAGATCGAGGTACTCGGCCACCTGCTTCACATTCATAAACTCGTTCATGGTTTAATCCCGCATCCCGCGACCAGCCGAACCGGGCGCCAGCACCGGCGGCTTCTCGTCCAGCACGATATGGTCGTGGCCGCTGAATACCTCGAAATGGCGCCCCTTGGCGCGGGCAATCATGGTGATGCCGAGCTGGCGGGCGAGATCCAGCCCCATCTGGGTGACGCCGGAGCGCGACAGCAGCACCGGAATACCCATCTGCGCCACCTTGATCACCATCTCCGAGGTGAGCCGCCCGGTGGTGTAGAAGATCTTGTCGTAGCCAGCCTCGCCACGCATCCAGAACTCGCCCGCCAGAGTATCCACCGCATTGTGGCGCCCCACATCCTCGACAAAGGAGAGGATTTCGCTGCCGCGACAGATGGCGCAGCCATGCACGGCTCCCGCCATCTTGTAAGTTTCGTTATGGGCCGACAGCGCCTTGAGCAGGGCGTAGAGGGTGCTCTGTTTAAGCTCAGGCGCCACCAAGACCACCCCTTCGAGCTTCTTCATCACGCTGCCATACATGGTGCCCTGACCGCAGCCTGAGGTAACCGTCTTCTTCTCCAGCGCCTTGTCGAGATCGGCGGCCTGCTGACTGCTTACCACGGCGGCGGCCTCGCTCTCCCAGTCGACAATCACCGACTCGATGGCTGCAATATCCTCGATAAAGCCCTGATTTTTCAGATAACCCAGCACCAGCGCCTCGGGGCGGGCCCCCAGCGTCATCAGGGTTACTATCTCCTTCCAGTTGAGGTAGACCGTCAGTGGCCGCTCACAGGCGATTTGGCGGGTGTTCATTGTGCCCTGTTCATCCATCACCTCGACGGCCATGGTGAGCTGGGCGGCAGCATTGCTTTTGATAAAGGTCGGTGTCATGGGCCCCTCGCGACCGGTTGCCGGGATCTAAGGGAAGGGATACAGCAAGTTTTGTTCCACGTTGTTGGGAGAAACATTTGGTTAGGCAGACTCATTAATCTATGGTAGTAACTTATGTTTATTTATTATAAATTTACATGTCTTTTGCTTTGTTAATTATTTTGTATTTATGGCTAGGCTTGGTTTATTCGTATTTCAGCTAGTTTGGAGGGGTTGTGGATAGTGCATTAATAGGTTTGGTCGGTGTTTTAATCGGTGCGTTGATTACAGAATACTTTAGACGGAAATCAAGGCTTGAGAGCTTTTCAGGACCTATCTTTGAGAAAAGACTTGCAATATATGAAAGCCTAATGAATGAATTCACTCTTTCATATGGAGTGATTTTTCATCTTTATGAAGATAATGAAATTTCATTAAGTGAAAAGAATGATGTAGCTTTCCATTGTGGTCTAAAACTAATGCAATTCCTTGACGATAATGAGTTCTATCTAAGTGAAGAAGTTGTAGTGCATATAGGAATACTTTTTGCCGGGGTTGGTGATATTTTTGGCGAAGAAAAAACTGATGAGTATAGAAAGATTACTTATGAAAAGTTTAAGCGTGATTGTGGAGAAACAAAACGCTTAATAAAAACGGCGTCGGGGATTTCGACCATTGATAAGTTATTAACTGAGATCACAGATGCAAAACCTAATTCCGAGTACATAAAATATTTTATAAAAATCAAAAAACAGTATCAGCAGGGAAAAGGTGAAAATAAAATCTGATATTTTATAAATGACCATCGTGTTTTAGTGGGGTTAATCGGTGGTTTTTTGTTTTGTAAAAGGAGTTAGTAATGAAAGACTTCATGGATAAGGGTAATCCCCCCGAAAAACTGAGGTGCTCATAAGTAGAATTTTCTCGTATCTTGAACGCAGGAGGTTCTACATGAAA
>NZ_JAPDCI010000004.1:0-147836 GCF_027705905.1 Aeromonas sp. Y293-4
TCGACTTGCATGTGTTAGGCCTGCCGCCAGCGTTCAATCTGAGCCATGATCAAACTCTTCAATTTAAGTTTGGTTGCCAATTAAGGCGGCTCAATGAATTGCTGAATTAACTGCTGCAACATAAAGTTGCTTTGGTCACTTCATCAGACATTGATATCAAAAATTGTTTTGATGCTCGATGCTGTGAGTGCCCACACAGATTGCTTGATTCAAATTGTTAAAGAGCGACGCAGCTTTTGCTGCTGCGGGAGTGGCATTCTACTCAACCGCCTTCTCGAGTCAAGCCTTATTTGCAAAGGCTTTTCGAGGTTACCGACTCGGTTGTTTGCGTTGCCGCTTGCCGTGTCGATGGAGGCGCATTATAGAGATCCAGCTCACATTGGCAAGCTTTTGCCGCAATAAAATTGCAAAAAAGTGCAATTTATTAGTTATTCATATCAGCACACAGCCTTTATACAGACTTATCCACAGACAAGGGTAAAATGCGGGGTTTTGTCTCCGGATAAGCGCCTCACAAGGGAACAGGCACTCATCCATCATCGCAGCACCGTCGCGTCCGACGCACTGCACCAACGGCCGCTTCTATATAAAGAGGCGTATATAGCAGTGCTTATCCCAATCCAGCCTCTTTGACCCAGCACGCTATCAGCTCGCTGGCAGGAAGATCCCTGCAACCCGATACATTCTGGCCAGCCCAGAGCGGAGAGAAGCCACTGTCCCCCGCCTTCTCGGCGGCGGCACGCAGCGGTGCCAGTGCGCCACTGGCATAGGGGAAGTGAGGGGCAAGATCCGAGAGCGGGCCCAGCTCACGCATCAGACGGTTGACGATACCCCGCGCCGGACGGCCACTGAACAGATTGGTCAGTGCCGTCTGCTGACCTTGGGGCGAGTGGAGGACAGCGCGATGCAGCGCCGAGGTGGTCGCTTCATGGCAGCAGAGAAAGGCGGTGCCCATCTGCACGGCGCTCGCCCCCATTGCTAGCGCGTTGGCGATCCCCTTGCCATCGACGATACCGCCAGCGGCAATCACCGGCAGATCGGTCACCGCGAGGATCTGCGCCAGCAGGGTCAAGGTGCTCTGCTGCAAGGCGATATCATCGGAGAGGAAATGACCGCGATGACCGCCCGCCTCCAATCCCTGAGCGATGATGGCATCGGCGCCGTGTTGAGCGAGCCATACGGCCTCCGCCACCGTGGTGGCACTGGCAAATACCTTGGCCCCCGCAGCTTTCACTTGGACAAGCAGCTCGGGCGCGGGCAAGCCGAAGTGAAAGCTGACCACCGCCGGTCTGAACTCGGCCACCATGGCGGCATGATCCTCATTGAAAGGTGCACGGCTTGGCGCCGTCGTAACAGCTGGGGGCTGTACGCCGAACTCGGCGTAGTAGGGAGCAAACCGCTGCTGCCAGCGGGCCAGTGCAACGGGATCCGGTTCCCGTTGCCGATGGCAGAAGAAGTTGATGTTAAATGGCCCAAGACCACTTTGGGCAAGACGCCCCAGTTCGTTGCGTAGCTCCGCTGATGTGAGCATGGCGGCAGGCAAGGAGCCCAAGCCGCACGCACGGGTCACGGCCAGCGCCAGCTCGCTACCCTGCACACCGGCCATCGGTGCCTGAATAATGGGATAACGCATTCCCAGCTCGCTAAAGAGGCTCATCCATTCACCCCGTTTGTCGCGTCCGCCGCCAGATGTGCGCGGGCCAGCGCAATGGCGCCATCGATGGCACTGCGCGCCTGCGGGCTGTTCTGCCAGCAAGTCGAGCCCAGCATGCTGGCCACCAGCTGGACGATATAGGCGGTGTCGGCCTCTGCCAATCCGGCCAGAGTATAGTAGCCAAGCTGTTCGAGCCGCCCGATAACGGTCGGCCCTACCCCTTTCACGCCGAGCAGCATTGCCCGTTCTTGCGGGCCAAACCGGTTGTTGCCATCCATCTGTCAGACTCCTTTCCGATAGCTATGGTTACACATCAGGCCCGCAAGGGACCCGATGAAGAGAGTGGAGGCTTAACGCACGCTGCGCAGCAGGAAGTCCGGCTGACCACAGGAGCGGCGCTCGCGCTTTTGCATCTCGGCGGAGCAGGTGACCGCATCCGTCCCCTCTTTATTGACGCAGATGTAGATCTCCCGCAGGAAGCGGCCACCATCGGCGCAAGCCACCGTGATGTTGTCGGGAGCCAGCCACTGGTTGGCGCTCGCCAGATCGGCCTTGAGCTGGAAACTGGTTTTGCGCAGCGGCTCTTCCGGGGATTGATAAGCCGCCGGGATCTTCACCTTCTGGCGCAAATCGCTCGCCAGCTGATGGAAGGCCTGCTGGCTCAAGCCAGAGCAGGTACCGTGCTTCTCCCACTCATGGCGATAGAGGAAACGGCTGGGGTAGAGGTCGGCAAACTCGCTCTCCATATCGGGATTGAGCCGTTCGCGGGTGCAGTTGCTGGGGTAACCGCGATCGTACTGGGGCCAGAGCCCGTGTAGCACGAACCCCAGCTTGCGGGAACACTGGTCCCGATCCGCCGGTTTGACGGCGCAATGCTCGGGCGACCAGGAGAGCGCCATGGCGTAATAGTCAAACTCCCCCGCCTCCCCTTTGGCCTGTGCGGCCGAGGAGAGCAACAAACCACCCGCCAGCAGGGCAATCATCTTCTTCATCTATATATGTCCATTTCAACCAACTCGGGAATGGCTGCAATGCTCCCATATTCCAGCACGCGGAAACAGTGCTCCCGCCAAGGCTTGCGACAAGGGTCAGACCACTTCGGGGTTTCACCGGATACTAACGAGGCGTAAGCTGGCATCTTGGCGCCGGGTGCGCCACCGCATCATTTCAAGCAACCACAGGATGTAACATGATCCGCAAGAATCCCTCCGGCCATCTGCCTGTCATCGACGAATCCGCCTATATCGACAAGACCGCCATCATCTGCGGCAAGGTGATCATCAAAGAGAATGTCTTTGTCGGCCCCTATGCGGTGATCCGTGCCGACGAGGTGGATGAGAGTGGAGATATGGAACCCATCGTCATCGGCGCCAACTCCAATATTCAGGATGGCGTGGTGATCCACTCCAAATCCGGTGCCGCCGTCACCATCGGCGAGTACACCTCCATCGCCCACCGCTCCATCGTCCACGGGCCATGCGAAGTGGGAAACCGGGTCTTTATCGGCTTCAACAGCGTGCTGTTCAACTGCCATATCGGTGACGGTGCCGTGGTGCGTCACAACTCGGTGATCGATGGCTGCGATCTGCCGCCGGAGTTCTACGTCCCCTCCACCACCCGCATCAACCAGCAGAGCGATCTGACCCATATCCCGCGGGTTTCGGTGGATGCCGCCGAGTTCTCCGAAGATGTGGCTCACACCAACATCGATCTGGTCAAAGGGTACAAGGCGCTCTCCAACGAGTTCTGATCCCTCTGTATTCCCAGAGAACAAAACGGGCGCCGAGGCGCCCGTTTTTCATCTGACTATCTATGAAGGCTAGATGGCCCTGACGCAGGTGGCTGCATGAGCCTCGTCCGCCAGATCCCACAGCGGATCACCAGTGCTCAGGTCGAGCAGCGGCAACTCACCATCGTCATTGGCAGTTGCATCGCTACTCCAGTAGCGGTTGTAGAGCGGCCACCCCTGCTGCTGAAGCAACTGATCCGTCGCACCATCCTTGTTGTAAGCGGCAAACAGCACCTCCAGCTCGGCCCGGGTCGGCAGACGCCAGTCATCGTGGCCGCGCGCCACCAGCTGCTGGCAGTAATCCCGCGCCCGCGCCTGCCCCATGGTCACATACTCCAGCGGGAAGGGATTGTAGTCACCATCACTGTCACTGCTCACACCGTCATAGGAGATGGACAGACGATCCGCCTCGTCCCTGGTCAACTGGCAGACAAAGGCCAGCTTGCCCGCCACCAGCTCGGGTTGACGACAGCCCCGGGCAAAATCGGGCTGGGCATCCACCACCTGCACCGTCACGGTCAACGTGTGACGAGCCGTGGTCGCCACCAATCGTGCCGTACCGACCGCCACACCGCGTAACTCGCCCTGCGGACTCACGGTGGCGAACTCCGGCTGTTCGCTGCGCCAATCAACAGGCCCATCGAGCGGGCCGAGAGATCCATCGCTCAGTTGCCACTGCAGTTGCAGAGGAAGCGTCCGCCCCACTTCCAGCTGAGGCTGGGCAGGCAGCACGGCCAAGCCGGTGATCACCGCCCCCACCGGAGTCGGGTCATCCGCCTCACTCACCCCCAGCTCGACAACCGTGGCCGGAGTGCGGCGCGGCTCGACCGAGGCGCTGCGCAAAAACTCGCCGATGGCATCGAGCTCGTCATTGCTGAGGCCAAGAGCATGCAGGTGATCGGAGGCTTTGGGGAAGAAGGGATCATATTGATCCGCACCGGTCGGGAAGCCGACCCCGCTGCTCCACTTGGTCACGCCAAAGTTGTACATGGCTACCACCCCCTGCACCGAGCCGCCGATACGTTGGGCCAGGATCGGGAAGATGCCGTTGTGCATATAGGGGCCGGTAAAGGCGACGTCCCGCAAGCTGGGGGTCTTGAAGCGACCGATGTCCGCCTTGTTGCGGGTCTGCAGGAAGCGCCCGCGATCTTCCAGCTTGCCACGACCGTAATAGGTGAGCCCCACACTCTCGAACCCGTGCTGACTCAGCAGCGGGCCGGAGTGGCAGTTCATGCAGCGGCCATCGGTGCGGTAGAGGTGCATCCCCCACAGCGCCTTGTCACTGAGTGCCTGACTATCCCCTTTGACGAAGCGCTCAAAATCGCTGTCTCGGCTGATGATGGTGCGTTCGAAGGTGGCGATCGCCTTGGCGATCCGCTCCAGCGTGATCCCCTGATCGCCAAAGGCGGTGGCAAAAGCAGCCTGATAGTCGGGGCTGGCCTGCAAGCGGGCCAGCAGATCGTCATGACTCAGCGCCATTTCGATGGGGTTCTGGATCGGGTGAAGCGACTGCTCCTCCAGCGTGGCGACCCGCCCATCCCAGAACTGGGTCGAGCTGAAGGCGCTGTTGAGGATGGAAGGAGCGTTGCGATTCCCCTTCTGGCCCAGATGACCGACCGAGACGCTCAGGCCGTCGCTCCACCCCTTTTGCGGATCGTGGCAACTGGCACAGCTGATGTCCCGCCCCTTGGAGAGCTGTTTGTCGAAAAAGAGCTGCTGACCCAGCACCACCTTGGCCCGGCTATAGGGGTTGTCGGCCGGGAAGGGAACCGCCGGCAACGGCCCCAGCTCCTGCCATTCCACCCCTTCATCCACCCGGGCTGCAGGCCATTGGGCTGACGCACCGCTGTACTGGGCACGCAGGGCCGCCATGTCCGGCTTGCTGCTGTCGCGCACCACGGAGGGGCGCACCGGATAGGGGGCCAGCGCATACCAGAGCAGACTGCCTTCTCCCTCATCCAGCCAGGTTCGGGTCGCCAGTTGATAGAGACGGGGTTGACCCGCACCATCCTGCAGCCAGATCTGGGCGGGCAGGCCAACAGCAAAGGTATTGGGATAGCGCCATGCCGACTTGTCACTGCTCAGCAGCCGTTCGAACTCGGTGAGGGTCGGCAGGCGCCAGTCGCTGCGGCCGCAAGCGGTCAGCCCCGCAGCCAGTTGTGGCTGGCTGGCAACCTTCAACGCACTGGTGTCACTGCCATACAGCCAGTACTGGCTACCCTTGACCCCGCTGACCGTGCGCACATCGTGCAGGCACAGCCAGGGGCCACGCACCACCAGTTGCCCCTGCTCATCGAGGCGCAGCAGATCTGCCGTCTCCGGCTCGTCCGGCTGGCTCGGATTGGCGGGATAGAGCTGGGTACGGGCGGACTGGATCTGGGCGCTGTTGCTGCGCTGATACCAGCTGCGTGCCTGCTTGTCATCGCGCAGGGCCAACAGCATCTGCCAACTGTCGGCATAGTCGAGCACGGCACCCGGCTGGCGCTGGGCCAGCAGGAAGGCAGCGTAATCCTCAATGACCGCCTGTTGTTGCACGCGGATCTCCTCTGCCCTACCCCACTCGGCCTGACTGAGGGAACCATCTCCGCTCTGATCCGCCAGCAGGAAGAGCGCCGTCTCCTCCTCGTTCAACCCCAGCCGCGGCACGCTGTTGCGGCGCGCCAGAGTGATCCCGGCCGAGAGATCCGCCACCCGCACCGATACCGCTCGCAGCAGATAGCCCTCGTCGCTACCAAGCAGCTCCAGCGGCTGATCCAGTTGCAGACCTGCTGGCAAAGTGATGCTGACAGGTTGGCCCGGTTCGATGGCCTGCTGCACGCGGATCCCGGTGGCGACCTGTCTCACCTCGAGCTGTGCCCCCGCCCCCAGCCGATCGGCCACATTGACCTCAATGGTCAGAGGCACCCGGGTATGAGTTTCCGGCGGTACTATTGGCGGCGTGATGGGCGGTTCGGTCGGCTTGACGACCGGTGGGGTCACATCGGGTGAGGGGGTCACAGACGTATTGCTGTGATTGTCATTGCATGCGGTCAGAGCCAGCAGGCTGAGCAGTAAAAGGCTGGTTTTCATTCGGTATGGTTGGGTGGTCAGACAAGTGCGCGATTATCCAACCAAATACCAATCATTATCAATTGCATTCAATTAATATGCTTTTTGACAACAACTCCTTATCAGCAACGCCTTACCACCCAATGAGAGAGGGCAGCCTCTTTGGCTGCCCTCTCTTGCTTCAAACCCGCTTGTCGAAAGCCCGACAATCTTCAGGAGCACTTCTTCAGGCTGATATGCCAGTTGGCACCGGACTGAACCTGATGCTTGGCGGCGAAGCTGTCCATGTTCAGCGCCACCGACACCTGCAGCAGGCTGTTGAGGTAGACCAGCGGCTGACCTTCCGGCACGTCACCGAAGCTGCTGACGTAAGGCGCCTTGCCGTCATATTTGACCACATCCCCTTCGCGGATCTTGATGCAGGCGTTATCCCCCTTGTTGATCCCCGCCTTGGTCAGCAGAGCATCGTCGATATTGGTCCAGACGTTGCCGTACTGCACATCGAGGATCGGGATGGTGCCCTTGAGGGTGCCATCCTTCTCGGCTACCGCAGGCTGATAGGGGATCTTCACCACTTCGGCAGGCAGTAGCGGGCCGACCTGCTCGTAGCTGATGGCGCCGGAGGCGAGCCGTGCGCCGGTATAGGCGTACACATCGCGGCCATGGAAGGTGTAGGACTTCTCGGAGCCCTTGAGGCGGTTGAGCTTCTCGTCAATCTGGCGCACTGCCTCGATACCGAAGTGCTCGGCCACCAGAGTCAGGGTGCCGTTGTCCGGGGTCACGATGTAGTGGCCGCTCCTGGTCTTGAGCACTACTGACTTGCGCTCGGTGCCGACACCGGGATCCACCACGCTGACAAACACTGTGCCCTTGGGCCAATACTGCAGGGTCTGGTAGAGGCGGTAGGAGGCTTCCCAGATGTTGTAAGCCGGGATCTCGTGGGTCAGGTCATAGAGCGGCAGGGTGCGATCCACCCCGAAGGCAACCCCCTTCATGGCCGACACGGCGCCATCTTTGAGGCCGAAATCGGTCTGGATCACCAGCGCTTCGTTGGCGGCGGCGATGCCGCTTGCCAGCATGAGGGCGAGCGCAATGGCGCGGGGAGCGGTGCGAAGATCCATATCTGAACTCCTGAATCATCTGAGGATAACGAAACGGCGACAGCCATTTAGACATCCAGACTGCCATCAATGGATTTTTTTGCAAGGGGTTTGCAACAAAGTGAGGGACGACTCGCAGAAATTGTGCTCGCCAAACGTCGGCGGCGGGGGTATCAAAGGCAGAATAGGAAAACGTTTACAATACAGGAGCTCAGAACCATGACACAACCCGTACCGGAGATGATGACCCTGCTGCTGGAGATTGGTGAACAGAGCAGTCAGCTCTGGCTGAGCCAGCCAGATGCGGCCCCGTCACACTACCCGCTGGCCTTTGGCACCCACGCCATCCAGCCCGGACCGTTTCGCCACGCGCCACCCACCCCGCTCGAACTGGAGCGGGCCATCATGGTGGTGGAAGATGAGCTGATGCGCATCGCCCCGCAGATCCCGCCCAGCTTGCAGCTGACCCTGCGCAGCCAGCCGTCGCTGGCCGAAGTGCTGGGGGACAACCAGCTCGCCCGGGATCTGGTGGAGCAAGCCTTTGGCCAGCTGGCCGCCATGGCGGAAGGGGATCCCCTCGCCGCCAGCTTGCTGCCCCGCGACGAGCACTTTGCGGCCGTGCTGCTGATCGTCAGGGAGTGGCTGCACCATCTGGCCAGCGAGAGCGTGCTGATCGTGGAGTAGGGATAAATAAGTGGTGAGGGCTTCAGCTTCTGGCAAGGTTTGTCGGTGGATCCTGTCGGGATTTCATTCGCGTATACTTTGCCCGTATGGCGCCCGCGCCCCTATCGGTACTCTAACCAGACACCTATGACCTTATTTTCAGGTAACCCCCCAGCCTTGCGCTGGCCACCGGCGTTTGCTCGCCAGTTCATCGTCAAAGTGGCCGGATTGGCCCTGCTCGCCCTGACCGGGCTGGGCACTGTCTTCTACTACACCTACCTCACTATCCAGCACGACATGGATCTCATCACCGCCAGACAGAAGAACGTGTTCGAGGTCTTCTACCAGCGAGCCAAGATCCTCAAGGTGGAGAACATCACCAGCTATCTGGCACAACACCATCTGCTCGATCAGCCACCGCCCCCGAATAGCGTCGGCAGCGACTATCTCTACGGGTATGACCTCAAAAGCAAATACCGCTTTGCCGATATTCCGCTGCAATACCCGGCCGCCAACATCCTCAACACCTTCCGCTATGCCCTCTCCTACCCGGAGGTGATCAATATCTACACCATCTGGAATGACTACCGGCTGATCGGCATGGTGGCCGACAACAATGTGCTGCCCGCCAGACTGGCGCCGATCAAGGTGGATCTGATGACACTGCCCGCCTGGTATCACTACTTCGGTTGCGCCAGCTTTGCGCCCGGACGCCCCTTGTGCAGCGCCGATGAAGCCTTTGTCTCCGATATCGAGATCGACAGCTTCAGCATGCGCAACACCATAGTGATGTACTTCCCCTTCATTCATCAGTCGGGGCGCGGCGGTTACAAATACGGGCTGCTCGGTATCGATATCGCCGTCGATGAAGCATTTAACGATGTGCTGCGACCCTTCGACACCATCAACCCGACCCGCACCAACATATCGTTTGAAGCCGCCGAGCCATGCCGCCCGAGGCATCTCTGCCTGAGCAAACCCTTTATGCGCACCAAGGCGGGGGATGATCTCTATCTGAAGTGGTCCTACAGCTGGTTTGATTTCGTCAAGCTGGCCCTGCAAAGTGCGGCCTTCAAGGTCTATCTCATCGTGCTGTTGCTGGGCATGGTGGCCTGGAAGCAGATCTACCTGCGGCTGCGCACCCTGGCGCACACCGACCACCTGACCCGGCTGCCACGCCGGGATGTGCTCTGCCAGAGTCTGCTCCATGAGCACGACTACCTGATGATCCTCGATATCGACAACTTCAAGTCGATCAACGACACCTATGGCCATGGCGTCGGGGATCTGGCACTGGTCGCCTTTGCTCGCCACCTCAGAAGCAATATCCGCAAGGTGGACAGCGCCATCCGCTGGGGCGGCGAGGAGTTTATCGTGCTGTTCAAGGGGATGGAGGATGACGAGATGATGATCCACTCCGCTGGTCGCCTGCTGGATCGGCCATTGGGGATCCCCGAGCTGCCCACCCCCATCACCTTCTCCGCCGGGGTGATCCGCATTCGCGACTACCTCACCGTCACCGAGGCGGTGCATCTGGCCGACGAGCTGCTCTACCACGTCAAACAGCACGGCAAGCACAACATCGCCTGCTACGAGGGCAAAAAGATCCGGCTGATCCGCCCGTTGCCGGACGACGCAGAGGCATAGCCGCCTTCTGCCGCTCCCCCAGCTTCTGTTACCATCGCGGCCACGATCACTCACTGCATCGTGGCCGCAGGCCGCGATAACCCCGACTGGTGCCTTCTATGTCCACGACCTCCTTTGCCGAACTGGCCCTCTCCCCCCGCTTGCAGCAGACCCTGAGCGAACTGGGCTATGCCGCACCGACCCCCATTCAGGCTCGCGCCATCCCCGTCATTCTGGCAGGGCGGGATCTGATGGCAGGCGCCCAGACCGGCACCGGCAAGACCGCCGCCTTTGTGCTGCCGCTGCTGGAGCAGTTGCTGGCACAGCCGCAAATGGCGTCCCCGCGCCCGATCCGCGCACTGGTGCTGGTGCCGACCCGCGAGCTGGCGGTGCAGGTCGCCGAGAGTGTGGCGCGCTACGGCCAGGGCACAGATCTCACCAGCACGCTGGTCTACGGCGGGGTGAGTATCGCGGCGCAGGTGGAGGCGCTTCAAGCCGGGGTGGATATCCTGATCGCCACCCCGGGCCGTCTGCTCGACCATCTGCGTCAGGGGGCATTGAGTCTGGCGGCGCTGCGCCATCTGGTGTTTGACGAGGCGGATCGCATGCTCGACATGGGCTTTATGGACGAGATCAAGGCGCTGCTCAAACAGATCCCGGCGGATCGCCAGACCCTGCTCTTCTCCGCCACCTGCGATGACAATCTGTTTGCCTTGAGCAAGGTGCTGCTACGCGACCCCGAGCTGATTGAAGTGGCACCTCGCAACACCACGGCGGCCGAGGTGGAGCAGCGGGTCTACACGGTGGACAGTGATCGCAAGCTGGCGCTGGTCGAACACATGCTGAAAGTGAAAGGGTGGGCACCGGCGCTGATCTTCAGCCGCACCCGTCAAGGGGCCGACAAGCTGGCCCAGCAGCTCGGCAAGGCGGGCATCAATGCGCTGGCCTTCCACGGCGATCTGTCGCAAAGCGCGCGAGAAAAAGTGCTGCTGGAGTTTCGCGCCGGCACCTTGCAGGCGCTGGTCGCCACCGACGTGGCGGCCCGCGGCCTCGATATCAGCGATCTCAACTATGTGATTAACCTCGAGTTCCCGTTTGTGGCCGAGGATTACGTCCACCGTATCGGTCGCACCGGCCGCGCCGGCAACAAGGGGCTCGCCATTACCCTGTTCAGCCCGGAAGATGCGCCGCTGTTGGAGAAGGTGGAAGCTGTGCTCGACACCCGCTTGCCCCAGCAGTGGTTTCCGGGCTTTGAGCCGGATCTCACCCGCTTCGAGCCCGAGCCGCGCCGCAATAGCAAGGCGGCCCAGAAGCAGCGCGCCAGAAAGCAGGCCCTCGCTGGCAACAAGGGGGGCAAGGGCAAACGCTAAGCTGCCCAGCGCCGCCAATAAAAAACGCCCGCACGGGCGTTTTTTGTTATCTGACCAAAGCCAGCTCTTGGCGAGTAGCACCCTAGCGGGTCGCCAGCACCAGTGGCAGGGATCGCAAGATCTGCCGCTCCGCCAGGGTCGAGAGGATAAACATCACCATATAGCCGAGGCCCAGCGCCACGATAATCGCCACCACGTTGGCGGTGAACTCGGCCACCAGATAGTAGGCGGCAACCAGCGCCACTATGCCCGCCAGCCGGATCAACAAACTCTGGGTAAAGTGGCCGTGAGCCTTGATATAGGCGAGCTGATAGCCGTTGAGCATCATAAAGATGAAGAAGATGGAGAAGTGGAACAGCACAGGCACCGCCCCCACGTAGTCGGCAGGGAAGAACAACAGCACCAGCGGCTTGCCCGCCAGCAGCATCAAGCCAAAGAACGCCAGACTGACGATGGCGGAGAGGCGGAATATCCAGCGCCGGATCATCCGGATCTGGCGGTGGTCGCCATTGCGCAGATTGACCGCCAGCTCAGGCAGCACAAAGCGGTAGATGGGGAAGACAAACAAGGTGGTCATATAGGTGAAGATGGGGCGCACCACCACCTGAAAATCCCCCAGCTCGTCGATGCTGAAGTGGCGGATGGTGAGCAGCACAGTGATGTAGATCATCAGGATACTGGCCCCCGCCTCCAGGGAGGCGGTAAAGCTCTTCTTCACATAGCTCACCATCTCGGGGCCGAGCGCCACCTTGGCGAGCGGCTTGGTGGCGATGGCCCGGCGCCGCGAAACATACATATAACCGGCGATGGCGAGCGACGAGAAGGTCAGCCCGTAGAAGAGCGAGGCAAGCGCATCCATCCCCAGCCCGAAATAGCAGGCCATAAACAGCAGACCGTTGGCCAGCGGCTCCAGCCAGGTGACCCGGTTGGAGAGCTCATACATCCGGTACATCGCCACCAGATTGGTGAAGTAGACCTTGAGCCCAAGCCCGAAGATGACCCCCACCAGTTGCAGATACTCCACCCGGATATGGAGCCCGTGCTTGATATAGGGGATAACCGCCCCCCAGGTGAGCAGCACGATGCCGATGAGGAAGTAGCGGAAGATATTGATGATGTCCCGATCGTTCTTGGTCTGGGAGTAGCTCACCACCATGGAGGAGCGAAAACCTGTCATCAGGATAAAGGAGAGGGAGATCAAATCCACCACGCTGTTGAACAGCGCCAGCTCCCCCTTGGCGACCCACTGCGCCAGCCACACCTTGAAGGCGAAGCCGATAACGATGCTGACCAGCGAGGCCCACATCCCGGTGATAAAGGCCTGCTTGAGGCGCGCGAGAGAGGCGTATTGCATAACGAAAATGGATAACTTTCAGGAAAAAGAGAGAGGGCCATCTTATGAAAGCCCACCCCCCTTGAACAGCGTTAATGCCACGCACTCACAGCCACCAAAAAAACCGCAAACGCAAAAGGCCCGCTTATTTCCTGAAAGAGGGCCTTTTGTGGTGTGCCTTTATGGCTGCTGATTGCAGCGATGGCACGGCTTGCTGCCAGTCTGGCGCACAACCCTTATGACTGCGGCACCGCTTTGATCAGCTCTTCATAGTGATCAATCAGCTCGGGGCCGTGCAGCGGCGAGTCGTGGCCGCCAATCACCGTCTTGATCGGCAACTTCATCGCCTTGAGCCGCTCGATGGTCTGCGGATACTCCTTCACATTGGCAAAGCTCAGGTTGCCCAGCTTCTCCTTGAGGATGCAGTTGCCATAGAGCACCTGCTCGTCGGGGAAGTAGACAAAGATGCCGTCCGGCGTGTGGGCCGGGCCCGCGAAGAAGGCGCGCACCTTGCCCTCTTGCAGGGTGAAGTCGCCATCGTGCACCACGTTGGGCAGCACCAGCGGCAGATCCGGGTACTCCGGCAGCCCCTTGCGGGTAAAGGCGACAATCTCGGCCCAGTCGCTCTTCATCAGATCCCGGGTCTGGCGGGTCGCCACCACCTTGGCCCCGATGGACTTCCAGTAGGCGTTACCGCCCGCCCGATCGGTGTGGTAGTTGGTGTTGATCACCTCCAGCACCGGCTTGCTGCTGACTCTTTTTATCAGCTTGTGCAGCTCGCGGGCGGTATCCGGCGTCCAGGTCGCACCCACCACAGTCACCCCCTTGGCCCCGAAATAGACCATGGAGTTTTCCTTTACGTAGTAGTTATCTTCAACCACGTAAACAGCGCCGCTCACCTGCTTGAGGGAGATCCCCGCCGCCCGCACGCTGCCACCCCAGAAACTCGCCATCAGCACCACGGCCCCGGCCAATCCACACTTCATCCAACCTTTCATCATCTTGCTCCCTCGAACCAACCGCCCCCTCGCCACCCCTGTGGCAAGCCGGGCCTTTTAAGCAGTGGGCAGAAGATACGGAGGATTTGTGAGGGGAAAATGAGGTTGTGTGAAGAGAAGGTGAAGTCAGATGGAATTCAGAAAAAAATCAGGGGGAGATCGACTGCGAACCACGACAAAGATGGCGATTGGCGGTGCGCAGAGTGGAGAGAGGTACAGGCTCAAAACGAACCGACAACACTGATAGCTGCCCCTCACCCTCTCCCGAGGGAGAGGGTGAGGGGATGGCCCGTGCCAACTCCAAGCCCGGTTGCCAGACCAAATCAGAGGCGCATATTTGCCCCCTTCTCCCCTTGCGGGAGAAGGGCTGGGGATGAGGGGGAGGTAACAATAAGCCACATCATGTAGGGACGATTAGCGCAGCGTAATCGTCCGTTTACCGCCGTGCACCGAGTCATGACAAAACCAGCAGGCAACTCTGAATATCACCTGCTTATCGGCCACAACCTGTTCGCGATTGTCCGAATACGCTTCGCTATTCGTACCTACAACCCTGAAATGTGATCTGTGACGGTATCTCAGGGAGTGATTATAAATTAATAAGATAGTACCATTGTGAAATATTTAAAGAATTATCATTGGTATTTAAACTATGTCTTGTGAGAAATTTATTTGCTACAAATGCGTGAGTGAAGAGTATATCAGTAAGCTTATCAAAACAAATGGTGAAAACATCCATAGATGCAGCTACTGTAAAAGCAGGCGTAAAACAATCCCACTAGATGACTTAGCAGAACCTATGCATAATGTATTTTCACTATACTATACATGCAGGACTAATGGAGATTTATATTATGGATATGTGTTTGGTGAATCAGCAGAAGAAGTGATTTATGAATGCCTTGGCGTAGATGATGAAATCCAATCAGATCTTCATGAAATTCTGCAAGAAAATTACAATGACCATTATGACTGTACAATCACATACGATGATGATTTTACTTACAAGAGAACTCATCATTTAACAGAAGAGTTAGACGTCAAATGGGAAGAGATTAAAACATCATTGCAGAGTGAAGCTAGATTTTTCAATTCTCATGTAAAAGCCTTCTTTGAACAAATATTTAGCGATCTTGAATCACATATAACGCATGATGGCAGCAATGCGATAACTTACATTGATAGTAATACTTCATTATTTAGAGCCCGAGTATTTGATAGCCTAGATAAAGTTGAGAATGCCTTAAAACATCCTGAAAATGAATTTGGACCACCACCTCATCAATATGCTACATCAGGTCGAATGAATGCACAGGGAATACCTGTTTTCTATGGAGCTATGTCTTCTGATATAGCTATTGCAGAGGTAAGGCCTGCCGTAGGTAGTTATGTTGTTGTTGCTCAGTTCAAGCCAGTAAGGCCACTACGGATACTAGATATATCTGCTTTAGACAAATTAATACCGTCAACGGATAGTCTATTTGATCCTGCGACGACCGAAAAACTCGCAATATCATCATTCTTAAAAAGATTATCATATAAGCTCACCATTCCCATTTCAGGGGCGAGAACAGATAGCGAATACTTGATAACTCAAGCTGTGTCTGAATATCTTTCCGTTTCTGAAGTGAATGCTCTTGATGGTATAAAGTTCAAATCAACTCAAAAAGCAGGCGATGAAAATAGTAATGAGTCTAGCTACAATATAGTGTTATTCACTAAGTCCTCTGCTGTAGCCGGCGCTGAAAACAAAACAACAGAATACGCAGTTACAATGTACGAATACGATTACGATGATGAATCATATCATCAATATTTATCTCCTGAGATATGTAAAAAAGAAGTAAAGACCAAAAGAAAACATTTCTATGGCATAGGTACAGAGGAACAAACCAATATATCTTTGCAGCTAGACATCAATTCATTAGTCATCCATGAAATAAAGGGTGTTACATATCAACATGAAGAGCATAAAATTAAAAATGGTAAGCCAATAGAAAAAAACGGTCAAAATGACGCCTTCGATGATGATAATTCATTTTGATGGCAACTCACAATTCATACCAAAAAACAAAGAAATCACTTCGATTTTGAAATGGTAACCTTATTATAAAATATGTTTATATTCTAGATGAGCTTGAGTATTCTTATATAGAAAAACCACCTGAATAACGGGTGGTTTTTATTTAAAAAAGAACATGAAGGATTTAATTCAGAGCCACAATCCACACCAACAGCGGCGTGCGCAGCGGCACCATTAGCTTGCTGCCGGTGGACTCAACGCCGAGGCAACACAGCAAACTGTTACCCTCACACACAGCCAACACAGACCAGCCCCAAACTAAAATAGTGCAACCATGGCTAATAAACGCCGTTTTCACTGACGGGTATGATGCAGGCCAGATGTATCGCTTGTTAGTGAGATAAGGAACCAAGGTCATGGCTATTCATGGAGCTACCCCGGTGATGTTGAAGGCTATCGACAGCCTGCAGCTCGCCAACGTCAATCCCGGCAGCAATCAGAAGCTTGCCCTTCATCTGGGTGAAGGCAAGGAGTACACCATTCATATCGGCAAGAGTGGGGATGTCTCCGTACAACGGGACCTGGCCCATTTAAGCACGCTGGGCCGCATCAAAAATGCGGTGGTCGATTTCTTTAGCCGCGCCACCACCAAGGGGGAGAGTGCGCTCACCACCCGGGCCACTCAAATTCAGTCCGAGGTGCAGCGGCAGCTGACCGAACTTGGCCAAGTCAAGAAGATTGTGAAGCAAGCCTTTAACCAGCCCGTCAACGAGTTCAAGAACGAGGCCCAATATCTGAAGCCGGGTAGCGATCCCAAAACGGCGACCATGGCCGACATCACAGATGCCAACAAGAAGCGCCTCGGTCTGGAGAGGCTGGATAAGGACTCACTGAGCTTTGTGCAGCAGCACTTCTCCAGCTTTATCAACGGTAAAGATGCCATCTTCAGCATGCTGAGCAGTCGGGTGATCGAGCGGACGATCGCCCTGCACGAGTCACTCTCGGGTGAGGCACTCAGTTCGGCGTTGAATACGCTGGGCCATGAATCGGAGGCGTTCAACGCCAAGGTCAATGCCGAGTTCAATCGCAGCTTCGTCCAGCTGTTTGAGCAAAGAGCCACCGCCGAGCTGGACGCCCTGACCGAGGCAAACACCCGCGCCAACAAGACCTCACCGCTGGTCGAAGAGCGTACTGGCTCATCGGACGGGGAGAACGTCGCCGCCAAGATGAAGAAAAGCGTGCGCTTTAACGACAATCCGGTGAGCGATGTCCGGATGTTCGAGCTGGAAGAGGGCCGAGCACTCAATATCAAGGTGTAACCCTTGCCATAAATATGGATGACGGCCCGGCCCGCTCGGTGGCGGGCCGTCTCTTTATGATCTTGCCCTGCCCCTTCGAAGACGACCGGGCAACCGGACTGGAGTGTTGTGTTGGATATCTATCAGAAAATCGTGGCCGAGCTGTCGGTCGAGCCGCTGGCCTTCGATGAAAACGGCGTCTGCACGTTCGAGATCCAGCGAGCAGCAGAGGAAGCGAGCGCCCCCTTTGTGGTCAATATCGTGGCTCAACCCGACGAGATGGCACTGGTGCTCTCGGTGACCACGGCGAGCGATCTTCCCGAGCGCCTGTCGCGCGAATTGTTCCTGCGCTTTGGCGAGCATGCCCTCGCCCCCTTGCGCCATGGCTACGGGGTCGGCATCTATCCGGGCACCGAGCGGGTATCGTTTTTCTCCCGGATAGCGCTGGGGAGCTATCGTCCGCAGCAGATCAGGGAGCGCCTCGCCGATCTGCTGGAGAAGGCCCACGAGTGGGAGGCCAGCTTGTTCCAGGATGAGCAGACCCCGCCTGTGACAAAAAGGGAAATGGGCGCGGGCCAGAACATCCGGGTGTGATGGCCAAAGCCAGAACATGGACGAAAAAAGAGGGAGGCATAATGCCTCCCTCTCTCTTTGTGCCTGATCTAACAACTATCAGGCCAGCTGTAGCGATCAAACCAACGGCGGCGTCCGTGGCGGCACCATACGCTTGCTGCCGGTGGATTCGAAGGCCGAGGCGAAGCGCAGCAGGTTGTTGTCGTCATAGGCGCGACCGGCGAAGGTCAGGCCCACCGGCATACCGATATCGGCCATGATGCCCATGGGGACGGTGACGGTCGGTACGCCGAGGTGGCGAATGGCAAGGTTACCGTTGGCAACCCAGATGCCGTTGCTCCAGGCGATATCGGCGGAGGCCGGATTCACATCCGCGTCAGCCGGGCCAACATCGGCCACTGTCGGGAACAGCACGGCGTCGAGCTTAAGCCCGTCCATCCAGTCTTCCAGATCCAGCTTGCGGGTCTTCTCCAGACCGCGCAGACCGTCCGGCACTGTGGCGATCTCGTCCCAGGATTTCAGGCCGCGCTTGGCCATATTGACGTACTCGTCCATGCCCGCCGCCAGATCGCCCTCGCGGTTCGGCAGGGTGCCCGGATCGTGGGGGAAGATCTTCGGCCCATCGACATCCTCAAGCTTGTTCAACTTGGGATCGCCGTTGGCGCGCAGGAAGTCGTCAAACGCCCAGCCGGATAGCTCCCACAGCTCGTCATTGAGAAACTCCGGGCTCACGATGCCGCGATTGAACACGGTCGGCGCGCCGGGTCGGTCCCCTTCGCAGTTGGAGACCAGCGGGAAGTCCACTTCGATGACTTCGGCGCCAGCGGCTTCCAGCGCCTTGCGCGCATCTTCCCACAGGGCAATCACGGTCTCGCGGGTATGGATGCGCTGACCTGTCGGGCCGCCGATGCCGGGGTTTTCGCTGGTGCCGGCCAGTTCATCCTTGTTGATAAACATGCGCGGTACGCCGAGGCGCTTGCCCTTGAGGGCATCGGGCTTGGCAGCCAGATCCAGATAGGAAGCCGGACGCACTTCGGAGGCCTTGGGCAGCTGCACCCAGGGCTGCATGCGCCACAGATCGCCACGGGTGTCGGCATCGTCGGCGACCACTACGTCGAGCACTTCCAAGAGATCGTTCATGGTGCGGGCATAAGGCACCACCACATCCATGGTCGGAGTCAGCGGCCAGTTGCCGCGCACCGAAATCACGCCACGGGATGGGGTGTAGGCACACAGACCGTTGTTGGAAGCCGGGCCACGGCCGCTCGACCATGTCTCTTCCGCCAGACCAAAGGCGGAGAAGCTGGCGGCGGTGGCAGTACCGGCGCCGTTGGAGGAGCCGGAGGCAAAGGGCGCGGTCAGATAGTCGGCGTTGTAGGGGCTCTCGGCACGGCCATAGACGCCGCGCTGCATGCCGCCATTGGCCATCGGCGGCATATTGGTTTTGCCAAGGCAGATGGCACCGGCGGCGCGCAGGCGCTCAACGGTAAAGGCATCGCGCTGGGCCACCAGCTCCTTGAAGGCTGGGCTGCCGGAGGCGGCGGTCAGCCCCTTGACCAGATAGCTGTCTTTGGCGGTGTAGGGGATGCCGTCGAGCGGGCTCAGGGTCTCGCCACGGGCGCGGCGGGCATCGGAAGCCTCGGCCTCTTTCAGCGCATCGGGATTGGCGACCACCACGGCGTTGAGTTTGGTGGCAGTCTCGGGGCCGTTGTAGGCCTCGATCCGGGCCAGATAGGCCTTGACCAGTTCGACCGCTGTGGTGCGGCCTGATTCGAGCGCGGCACGCAGCTCGGCAATGGAAACCTCGGTCACTTCGATCATGGGGATCTCCTGTAAAAGGGTGACTGTTTGTCATGATGATCGCCGCATCTGCGCCTGCGACCATCACACCATCAAGAGAGAAAACCCCACGGCGTGGGGTTTTGAATACCAACCTCAGCTGGCGTAAACCGGTTTACGACCCGTCGCGAGAGGCCGTCAGCAAGGTGAAGAGCAGCGCAGGAACCGGAGCGTATAAACATACGTGAGGCTTCCGAGCAGCACATGAGCCTTGATCACGGTCTCGCAGCAGGATCGTCATCCGGTTCTTATTTGCCGGAGGGGATCTGCTGAGTAATGCAGTGAATATTGCCACCGCCCAGCAGGATCTCGCGAGCCGGTACGCCGATCACTGTGTGCTCCGGGAAGATCTCTTCCAGAATGCGCTGGGCTTCGCCATCGGTGGCGGCATCCAGCAGCGGGTAGACGATGCGATCGTTGGTGATCAGGAAGTTCACGTAGGAACCGGCCAGACGGCCTTCTGCCTCGCGCGGCACACCGCTGCCGCTCTCGACGCCGGCAGACTCCTCTTCAGTGCAGAACAGCGGGCCCGGCTGGGGCAGCTTCCACACTTTCAGCTTGCGACCCTTGGCATCGACCGCCGCTTCCAGCACCTTGAGGGCGGCCACGGAGCGGACGTACTGGGGATCGTTCTGATCGTCAGTCCAGTGCAGGGCCACTTCACCCGGACGCACGAAGCAGCACATGTTGTCGATGTGGCCGTCGGTTTCGTCCATGTAGACACCTTCGTCCAGCCAGATAAAGCTGGTGACGCCCAGATAGTCGCGCAAGTGCGCTTCGATCTGATCTTTGGTCAGGTGCGGGTTGCGGTTTTCGTTGAGCAGGCACTCGGCGGTGGTCAGGCAGGTGCCTTCGCCATCGACATGGATGGAGCCCCCTTCCAGAATCAGCGGCGCGTCGTAGCGAGCCATGCCGTGCTGGGCCAGCATCTGGGCAGCGACCTCTTCATCCTGATTCCACGGGTAGTAGAGACCACCCTTGTGGCCGCCCCAAGCGTTGAAGCCCCAATCCACGCCACGGCACTCGCCGGCAGCGTTGGTAACGATGGTCGGGCCGGTATCGCGGGCCCAGCAGTCATCGCTGTCCATTTCGACCAGAGTGACGTGGGCGGGCATGATGGCGCGGGCCTGCTCCATAAACTGGGCCGGCACCCCCATAAAGACCGGAGTCGCGCCACCGATGGCATCGGCCACCTTGGCGAAGGTCTCTTGCGCGAAGCGACCGGCTACGCGCCAGTTGTCCGGGCGAAACGGCCAGATCATCCAGACGGCCTGCTGGTGCGCCCACTCGGCGGGCATGGTGAAGCCGTCGGCGGCCGGCGTGGAGTTAATGGTCTTGATGCTCATCGCAAGGCTCCTTGCATGGATTGAGGCCCCCGTTTACGCCCGATGCGGCGCGGGAACCCGGAAAAATAAGAGTGGGTCGCAGATTAAGACGTTGCGCCCCCATCCATCAAATGAATAGGATGGATTGTCCCATAAACACGGCGAATAATCCCCCCCATGAAACTGCACCAGCTCGACCTCAATCTGCTGCTCGCGTTTGACGCCCTGATGACGCAGGGCAGTGTCACCCGCGCCGCCGAAGCGCTCTTTATCAGCCAGCCCGCCATGAGCCACTCCCTTAACCGGCTGCGCACCTTTCTCGGCGACCCGCTTTTGGTACGCACCCCGCAGGGGATGCTGCCGACCCCGCGTGCCCAGCGGCTGCATCTCGGGGTGCAGCAGGCACTGCGGCTGCTGGAGCAGCAGCTCACCGAGGAAGAAGAGTTCGAGCCGAGCCAGTCGAAGCGGCGCTTCGTGCTCTGCACCACAGATTACGTGGAGTGCGTGCTGATCCCGCCGCTTATTCAGCGGCTCAGACGGCTGGCGCCGGGGGTCACCATCGAGATCCGCATCCTGCGCGACACCCTGCCCGAAGCCGAGCTGGCAAGTGGCGAGATCGATCTGGTGCTGGGCTTTGACGAGTACATGCAGGTGCCGGGGTATCTGGGTAAAGAGACCTGGCTCACCGAGCCGCTGGCCGGGCTGGTGCGCGCCGATCTGCCCATTGCCAAATCGGCCCCCGCCGGTGCCGAGGATGACCCCTCCCAATGGCAGGAGCGCATCACCTTGCAGCAGCTTATCGCCATGCCCCACGTGTTCCACTCGCCGCTGGGCACCTCGGAGGCGAGCCTCGACCGCTATCTGAAGAGTCAGGGCTTTAGCCGCACCATCTCGGTCAACAGCCAGAGTTATATGTCCGCCGCCGCCATCGTCAGCCAGAGCGATCACCTCTTGGTGCTGCCCAGCATGGTGGCCGAGCTGCTCGCCACCCACTGGCCGCTGAAAAGCCTGCCGCTGCCCGAAGATGTGCCGGATTATCACCTCAACTGCGTCTGGCACCCCGTTCATGCCCAGCAACCGGCGCTGGTATGGCTGAAAGATTTGATGAAGGAGCTGGTGGGGCCGAGGTAAGGCCGCGGCGTATGGCAACAAAGGTTGATGGAAAAGCCCAGCAAGGGCTGAGACCAGAAACAACAGTGGCTCCCGAGGGAGCCACTGTTGTTTCTGCGGTATCGCGTTACGCCCGCAGGGCCCGCATCAGTTGGGCGACCACGTCGTCGAGCAGGGGACGATCGGGGCGGCACTGGGCGAAGGTGACCAGCCCTTGCAGGTTGATCAGCAGCAGGGCGGTGAGGGTGTGGATATTGCTATCCGGGGCCAGTTCACCCTTGGCCTGCGCCTGTGTCAGCAACTCGGCCAGATCCTGCTCCAGCTCGCCGTAGATCCCCTTGACCCGCTGGGTCAGCTCTTCATCCTGTTCGCTCAGCTCCATCATGGTGCGGGTCACCAGACAGGAGCCGCAGAGCGCCTCCCCTACAATCCGGTCGAGATAGGCCGCAAGGCCCGCCAGCGGGCTCGGGTTGTCGAGCAGGGAGCGGCGCAGGGTGCGTTTACCCTCGACATAGTGATCCACCGCCGCCAGCAGCAGGCCGCGCTTGTTGCCAAAGGCGCCGTAAATGCTGCCCGGGTGCAGGCCGGTGGCTGCCACCAGCTCCTGCATGGTGGTTTTGGCATATCCCTTGGCGCGAAACGCTTCCATGGCATTTCGCAGTACCTCGTCCCGATCAAACTCGGCTATGCGCATGGTTCCTCCCGTGGGAAATGGTTCACCGGCAAGGGGCAACAGAGCCCGCCGATAAAGAGTGGCTGGAAAGGGCGGCAAGTTTACCCCAGCCGCCCGCTCGGGCCAACCTTCTTGAACGTGCATTCAAAAAAAGCTTGCGCCCGAGGCAAAAAACGTCTTGAATGCACGTTCAAGAATAACCCGTTCAGGACAACCTATCATGAATACCCTGTTTCAGCCGTATCGACTCAATGACACTCTGACCCTGGCCAACCGTTTCATGATGGCCCCGCTCACCCGCTGCATGGCAGGCCCAGGTCTGGTGCCGACCGAGCAGATGGCAGCCTATTACGGCCGCCGCGCCGACATCGGCCTGATTGTTTCCGAGGCCGTCATCATCCGCCCCGACGCGCAGGGCTACCCCAATACCCCGGGCCTCTTCACCCAGGCTCAGATCGATGGCTGGAAGAGAGTGACCAGCACCGTGCACGCCAAGGGTGGCAAGATCTTCGCTCAGCTGTGGCACGTCGGTCGCCTCTCCCACCCCTTCTTCCATCAGGCTGAAGTGCTGGCCCCCTCTGCCGTGGCGCACGAGGGCACTGTGCCCCGCATGCGCGAGCTGACCTATCAGGTGCCACGCGCCCTGACCGAGGCCGAAATCGCCCAGCTGGTACTGGATTACGCCCAAGCCGCAGCCAACGCCATCGAGGCGGGCTTTGACGGGGTGGAGATCCACGGTGCCAACGGCTACCTGATCGACCAGTTCCTGCACCACTCCACCAACCTGCGCGCCGACAACTACGGTGGCAGCCCGGAAAAGATGAGCCGCTTCGCGCTGGAAGTGGTCGATGCAATCAGCGCCCGCATCAGCGGTGATCGGGTTGGTATTCGCCTCTCCCCGGGTGCCTATGTCCATCTGGCGGGCAGCCCGGAAGATCGCGCCGTGTTTGACTACCTGCTGGGCAAGCTGAACGATCGCCCGCTGGCCTATATCCACCTCGGCATCTTTGATGACAACCTCACCTTCGATTATCTGGGTGGCCGCGCCTCCGACTATCTGCGCGCCCACTACAAGGGCAATCTGGTCGGGGTGGGCAACTACGACGCCGAGCGCGCCGCTGCGGCCATCGAGGCTAACCGCTTCGATCTGGTGGCTATCGGTCGTCCGCTTATCGCCAACCCGGACTATCTCGCCAAAGTGAAAAATGGCGAAGCACTGGTGCCCTACGCCGACACCATGCTGGCTGAGCTGGTATAACCGCGAAGCCATCGCCAGACGACAGGCAATAAAAAACGAGGGGAGCTGTTGCTCCCCTCGTGCTATCTGGCTGATGCGCTGATCAGTTGGTGCGGATGCTTAATTGGTACGAAATAGCGCCTCGATGGAGAGCCCCTGGCTCAGCAGGATCTCCCGCAGACGGCGCAGCCCCTCCACCTGGATCTGGCGTACCCGCTCGCGGGTCAGGCCAATCTCGGCCCCCACATCCTCGAGGGTAGCGGGCTCGTAGCCCAGCAGACCGAAACGACGGGCCAGCACTTCCCGCTGCTTGGGATTGAGCTCCTCCAGCCAGTGGACAATGCTGCTGCGCATATCATCTTCCTGTGACTCCAGCTCAGGCCCCATGCCGCGCTCGTCGGAGAGCACATCCAGCAGCGCCTTGTCGCGATCGCCGCCTATGGGGGTGTCCACCGAGGTGATCTTCTCGTTGAGCTTGAGCATGCGGTTCACGTCATCCACCGAACGATCCAGCGCGAAGGCGATATCCTCGGCGGTCGGTTCATGATCTAGACGGTGAGAGAGTTCGCGCGCGGTGCGCAGGTAAACGTTTAACTCTTTGACCACATGAATGGGCAGACGGATGGTACGGGTCTGGTTCATGATGGCCCGCTCTATGGTCTGGCGGATCCACCAGGTAGCATAGGTAGAGAAACGGAAGCCGCGCTCGGGGTCAAACTTCTCGACCGCACGGATAAGACCGAGGTTGCCCTCTTCGATAAGATCCAGCAACACCAGGCCGCGGTTGTTGTAACGACGGGCGATTTTCACCACCAGTCGCAGGTTGGACTCGATCATGCGCTTGCGGGCGGCTTTGTCACCGCGCAAGGCACGACGGGCGTAGTAGACTTCCTCTTCGGCAGTGAGCAGCGGGGAGAAACCTATCTCCCCCAGATAGAGTTGCGTGGCATCCATCACCTTGTTCAGCTCAGGTGCCAGCAACTCATCGGAGATAGTCTCGTCCGCCTCGGCGGCTACCTCCTGCAACTCTTCTACCTCGTGAGATTCGGGTTCAGCGTCAAACTCTAACTCTGCATCCTGCATTACCAGTTGTTCTTGGCTCATGGTGTGTCTCCCTGACGTTACCAGAGTAAGACGGTCTCTCTGGGGTTAACGCTTTGGCAAATAGCTCATCGGATTGATCGACTTGCCTCTGTACCGGATCTCGAAATGCAATCGCACATCCGGCGCGTCCGTGCTACCCATGTTGGCAATGACCGAGCCCCCCTTGACGCTGTCCCCTTCCTTCACCCGCAACTCGTCGTTGTGTGCGTAAGCGGAGAGATAGTCATCATCATGCTTGAGGATAATCAGCTTGCCGTACCCCCTTAAAGCACTGCCAGCGTATACCACTTTACCGCTGCTGGCGGCGTAGACGGGTTGCCCCTTCTGGCCGGCTATGTCGATCCCCTTGTTACCCTGTTCTGCAACAGAGAACCCCTCGACAATCCGGCCTTTTGCGGGCCAGTGCCAAGCAAGTCTCGACTGGGAGTTGTTTGTTTTTTGTTCTTTGACCTGAGCGTATTCCTTCGGTGCTGCCGGAGCAACGGATTTCTGAGAGATGAATGGCGTGGTCTGACCAGATCCACTCGGCTCGGCCAACGGACGCGGACCGCTGCTCGGACGACTCACGGCCACCGGTGTCACGGTGGCCGGACGAGTCGCAGCCACCATCTGGGTCGAACCGCCGCCTGCAGTCTGGACATTGAGCACCTGACCCGGTTGCAGCGCATAGGGGGCGCTCAGATTGTTGCTCTGGGCCAGCGCCTGCGGCGTCATGCCGAACTGGCGGCCGATGCTGCTTAGGGTATCGCCGCGGCGCACCTCATAGGTACCGGCACTGCGGCTGCTGCCAACACTGGCGCTGGAACCATCGAGTCGCAGTCGCTGCCCCGGATAGATGTTGTAGGGCGGGCTGATGTTGTTGAGGCTGGCCAGCGACGGCACGTCGTTGCCGGAGTTGAAGGCGATAGAGTAGAGGGTATCGCCCCGCTTCACCACATAGCTGCCGCCCTGAATGGGGGCGCTGACCTGGGCACCGCTTTGGCGAGCCGGAATGGTCGAGACAAACTGCCCCTCATCAACACCATCTACCGGAGCTGCATTTTTACTGGAGGAGCAGGCAAGCAGCAGCCATGACAACACCACGACACTGCTTCCTTGCCAAATACGCGAACGCATAATGGATCCTTAACGACTAAACCAGAAATAGGCCACCACGGCCAGACCAATACAGAGCCAACCGAGCACATCAACATAGTGCATCAGTTTGCGTTCCATCTTCTCGCCACCCCAGCGCATCAGGCCCGCAACCAGGAAAAAGCGCATGCCACGACCGATGAGGGAGGTGATGATGAAGGGCAGCAGAGCCATTTGCAACAACCCTGCCGTCACGGTAAACACCTTGTAGGGGATAGGGGTGAAGCTGGCAATGAAAATGACCCAGATCCCCCACTGCTCAAACCAGTTGCGAGCAATCTCGATCTTGTCCTGATAGCCCACAGACTCCACCAGTGGCAGCACGACCGGATCCCAAAGGGCATAGCCAAGGGCATAGCCAAACAGGGCGCCCAGCACAGAGAAGAGGGTGGCCAGCGTGGCGTAGTGCCACGCCTTGTGGGGCTTGGCGAGCGCCATCGGCGCCAGCATCACATCCACCGGGATCGGCCAGAACACCGACTCGATGAAAGCGGTGATGGAGAGATACCAGGGGGCGTATTTGTGGCGCGCCCACTGCATTACCAGCACATACAAACGGGAAAACAACTTCACTCAACATCTCCGTCGATCAGGGGAACAAAACGCACCGGTTCCAGAATTCGGCTGGTCAGCTGGGAGCCGGAGCGTTCAATCAATTGCAGGGTCTGCTGGCTGTCACCCACCGGCAACACCAGCCGACCGCCATCGGCCAGCTGATCGGTGAGCGCCGTCGGGATCTCGCTCGCCGCCGCCGTCACCAGAATGGCGTCGTAAGGCCCCTTGTTGGGCCATCCCAGCCAGCCATTACCGTGCTTGGCCGAGACATTGTGCAGATCAAGCTGGCGCAGCCGGCGTCTTGCCTGGAACTGCAGCGACTTGATCCGCTCCACGGTATAAACGTGCTCCACCAGATGGGCGAGGATCGCCGTCTGGTAACCGGAGCCAGTGCCAATCTCCAGCACATGGGCCGGATCATTTTGCATCAGCAGCTCGGTCATTCGCGCCACCATGTAGGGCTGCGAAATGGTCTGGCCATGGCCAATGGGCAAGGCGGTGTTGTCCCACGCCTTGTGGGCCATGGCCTCATCCACGAATAGCTGGCGCGGCACTTTCGCGATGGTCGCCAGTACGCGAAAATCGCGAATATCCTGCGCAATGAGCTGATTTAACAGGCGCTGTACTATCACACCCTCATCCCTGCAGATCTAACCAGGCCCCCAGACCAGCGAGACTGTCATAGGCAGTCATGTCAATGGTCAGGGGAGTTATCGAGACATAACCCTGCTCGATGGCAGCAAAGTCGGTTCCTTCTCCTGCATCCTGCTTGTCGCCGGGAGGGCCAATCCAGTAGATGGGTTGACCGCGGGGATCCTCGGTGCGGATCACCGACTCCGCCCGATGGCGATTGCCAAGGCGGGTCACTCTGATCCCCCGGATCTGCTCAAGCGGCAGGTCAGGTACGTTCACATTGAGGATCTGATCCGCTGGCAGGGGGTGCTTCATCAACCCCTTCACCAGCAGGGCCGCATAGTGGGCCGCCGTGGCGAAATGGGTCTTGCCCACCAGCGAGATGGCGAGGGAGGGATAGCCAAGGTGGCGCCCTTCGGTCGCAGCCGCCACAGTACCGGAGTAGATGACATCATCCCCCAGATTGGCACCGTGGTTGATGCCGGCCACCACCATGTCAGGCTCGGGGCGCACCAGCTCGTTGACCGCCAGATGCACGCAGTCGGTCGGCGTCCCCTTCACCGCATAGCTCTCGCACCCATTAAAGCCGTTTTCTGCAATGCGGGTAACCCGCAGCGGTACTTCCAGCGTCAGGGAGTGACTCGCGCCGCTGCGGTTGCGATCCGGCGCCACCACAATGACCTCGCCGCAGGCGCGCAGCGCCTCGCTGAGGGCACGAATGCCCTCGGCATGCACACCATCATCATTACTGACCAGAATTCGCATCGGTCTGATTCCTGAAACCGTGATCGGCCTCTTCGGCCTGCATTAACTCGCGCACCACGCTGGTGGCAAACGCGCCCGCCGGCAGGAAGAAGGAGAGGGTCAGCGCCTCGCCGTCCAGCTGCCAGCTCATCTGCTCCGGCTTGAGCAGCAGGGGGCGCCTGTCCTGATCCAGCCCGGCTTTCTCCAGCCCGTCACACCAATCGCTGTAAGGAGCCAGCACGCCCTGTTCGAACTCGGCAGCGGCACCCTGACTGGCCAAACGGCCACGGCCCCACTGGGGCGCAGTCAGCTGCACGTCGCCGGAGGCAAGACGCGCTTCCAGCTCGGGGGTCACGCTCTCTTCGCTGAAGATGGAGTGGCTGCCCTTGAGCATCACGCAATCACCGGCCAGCAGCTGATGAGCCAGCCCCTGCTCGATACGGGCGCTGACAATGGCGTTGAACAGCATGCTGCGGGCGGCAGAGAGGTAGAGGGAACGCTTGTTGCGATCCTTGATCCGCTTGCCGGCAAACATCGCCTTGGCCGCTTCCAGGTTGTTGCCATCGCGGCCAAAACGCTGCTCACCATAGTAATTGGGCACGCCCTGAGTGGCGATGGCCTGCAGGCGCGCTTCCAGCCCGTCAGCCTGTTCCAGAGCGGTGAGACGCAGGGTGAAGTGGTTGCCCTTGAGGTAGCCGACCCGCAATTTGCGGTTGTGACGCCTGGCTTGCAGGATCTGGATGCTGTCGCTCTCGATGACCGACAAGTCCGGCTCGGCCTTGCCTGGCAGGTGAATGCCAAACCACTGCTCTGTCACCGCGTGGCGATCCTTCAGGCCCGCCCAGGTCACCGCATTGCGGTTGACTCCGGCCGCATCGGCCAGCAAACCCGCCACCCAGGCGGTGTTCTCGCCGGTTTTGCGCACCCGGACGAAGATGTGCTCCCCTTCACCGCAAGGCTCAAAGCCGAGATCTTCATTGACCACGAAGTCGGCGGCCTCGGCCTTGAGGATACCGCGGGCAGTGGGCGCCCCGTGCAGATAGGCAAGTTGTTCCAGCATTATTGTTTCACCAGTAGGACGACGGCTTCGGTGGCGATCCCTTCCTTGCGCCCCGTAAACCCAAGCTGTTCGGTGGTGGTCGCCTTGACGTTCACCCGGTTCAAATCACATTGCAGATCGGCGGCCAGCACGGCGCACATGGCGTCGATATGGGGCGCCATTTTGGGGGCCTGGGCGATGATGGTCACATCCAGGTTGCCGATGGCATACCCCGCCTTCTGTACCCGGGCAAAGACATCCCGCAGCAGAATGCGACTGTCGATCCCCTTGAACTCGGCAGCGGTATCGGGGAAGTGGCGACCGATGTCACCGGCACCGATGGCCCCCAGCAGGGCATCGCTCACCGCGTGCAGCACCACGTCGCCGTCGGAGTGGGCAACCAGCCCCTGCTCGTAGGGAACCGGCACGCCACCCAGCATGCAGGGGCCAACACCACCAAATTTATGGACATCAAAACCATGACCAATGCGCATCATCAGCAGCAACCTCCCAACATGCTGAAACCAACCCCATCAATTTTGTGTACGTCCACACCATGTCCAATCAGGATCATGCTAACTCCTTGTTCGGGCCTGTTTGTTCGAGACACTCTGCTCTGAACGGTCTGTTCTGACTGAGGGGCTTATGCCTGCTGGCTTAAAAACAGCCCCGCCAGCGACAGGTCTTCCGGCCGGGTCACTTTGATATTGTCGGCGCGCCCCTCCACCATCCGCACCGTGAATCCGGCCCGCTCCATGGCGGAGGCCTCGTCGGTGATGGTGGCGCCCAGCAGCAGCCCCTCTTCCAGCGCCCGCTTCAGGGCACGGGTCGGGAACATCTGCGGCGTCAGGGCATGCCAGAGCTGCTCGCGCTCGACGGTGGCGATGATATTGCCCTCCCCATCGGAGCGCTTCATGGTATCGCGCACCCGACTGCCGAGAATGGCGCCGCCACAGCCCATGGCCGCAACAATCAGCGCATCGAGATCGCCGTGAGTCAGGCAGGGACGGGCCGCATCGTGCACCAGCACCCACTCCCCTTGCGCCACATGGAGGCCATTGAGTACGGAGAAGGCGCGCTCGGCGCCTCCCTCTACCCGCACAATGCGCGGGTCGGCCGCCACGGGCAGGGCCTCGAACCAGCGATCATGGGGCGCCAGCGCCACGATCACCTGGGCGATGGCCGGGTGGGAGAGCAGCCGCTCCAGGGTATGTTCGAGAATGGTTTTACCCGCCAGTTGCAGGTACTGCTTGGGGCAATCGGCCCCCATCCGGCTGCCGATACCGGCGGCAGGGACGATCGCCGTCAGGCCGGATACCCGGCTGGCATCAGTCATCGTAGGGCTCATCGTCCGGCGCTGTCTCTTTGTCTTTCTCTTTGGGGATGATCCGGTAGAAGGTCTCCCCCTGCTTGATGTAACCCAGATCGTTGCGCGACAACTCCTCGATGGCCTCGAGGCCAGAGGTGAGATCATCTATCTCGCGGTAAATGAGGTCGTTACGATCCTTGAGAGTCTGGTTGTCCCGCTGTTGCTGCGAGATGGCCTCCGACAGGTTCTGATAATCGGATAGCCCGTTCTTCCCCAGCCAGAGGTCATATTGCAGTCCCCCCAGCAGGAGGATCAGGATCAGGGTGAATAGCCGCATGCACTAGGTCTCCTTCAGGCGGCCTAGTGTCCCATATTCGGTGCCAAGACAAAAGAAAGCGAGCACCCGGGAGCCACCGGCCGAACATAAAAAAGTGCCCAAGAGTGAATCAGATAGCACAAAGCCCCGCCAAACCGGTGCAAGGATGGCCAACCAGGGCGCTCCTTGTCCGGGGGCGGGGCTCTCAATCAGAAAGCGGTAAGGGGGATCAGTTCACCGCGACCGGCTCTCCCGCGCTCTCGGCCGGAGTGTTGTACTCCTCCTCGGCATCGCGGAAACGCTCCAGCATCGCTTTTGAGGGCGCTTCGCCCAGCAGACTGCCCACCACGATGGCCAGCAGCGCAAACAGGAAGCCCGGGATGATCTCATACAGCCCCAGCCAGCCGAACTGCTTCCAGACGATGACGGTGATGGCTCCGACCAGCATGCCCGCCAGCGCGCCGTTGCGGGTCATTCGCGGCCAGAGCACGGAGAGCAGCACCACGGGACCAAAGGCGGCACCGAAACCGGCCCAGGCGTAGCTCACCAGCCCCAGCACCCGGTTTTCCGGATTCATGGCGACGGCGATGGCAATCACGGCGATCAGCAGCACCATCAGGCGACCCACCCACACCAGCTCACGCTGGGAGGCGTTCTTGCGCAGGAAGGGCTTGTAGAGATCCTCGGTGATGGCGCTGGAGCAGACCAGCAGCTGGCAGCTTAGAGTGCTCATCACCGCCGCCAGAATGGCGGAGAGCAGCACACCGGCGATCCAGGGGTTGAACAGGATCTTGGAGAGTTCGATAAAGACCCGCTCCGGGTTGCCGGTCACTCCAGCCGCCACTTCCGGGAAACGGGCGAAGTAGGCCAGACCGAAGAAGCCGATGGCCACCGCGCCTGCGAGGCAGAACACCATCCAGGTCATGCTGATGCGGCGGGCATTGGCCATGGAGTGGTGGGAATCCGCCGCCATGAAGCGGGCCAGAATGTGGGGCTGACCGAAGTAGCCAAGGCCCCAGGCCATCAGCGAGACAATGGCGATCACATCCAGATTCTTGAACATGTCGAGGTTGGTAGCGCTCTTGGCGGCCACCTCGATCATTGCGCTATCCACCCCGCCGACGGCGATGATGACGAAGACAGGGGTCAGGATCAGGGCGAAGATCATCAGGGTCGCCTGCACCGTGTCGGTCCAGCTTACCGCGAGGAAGCCGCCGAAGAAGGTGTAGGTAATGGTGGCGGCGGCACCGACCCAGAGGGCGGTGTTGTAATCCATGCCGAAGGTGCTCTCGAACAGACGGGCACCGGCCACCACGCCGGAGGCGCAATAGATGGTGAAGAACAGCAGGATCACCAGCGCAGAGAGAATGCGCAGCACCTTGCTGTGATCTTCAAAGCGGTAGGTGAAATAGTCCGGCAGGGTCAGGGCATTGCGGTTCTTCTCGGTATGTACCCGCAGGCGACCCGCTACCCAGCGCCAGTTGAGGTAGGCGCCGATGACAAGACCGATGGCGATCCAACTCTCGGAGATGCCGCTGACGAAGACGGCGCCGGGCAGCCCCATCAGCAGCCAGCCGCTCATGTCGGAGGCGCCGGCAGAGAGAGCGGTAACCCAGCTCCCCATCCGGCGGCCGCCCAGAATGTAGTCATCAAAGTTGCGGGTGGCGCGATAGGCGACGAAGCCGATCAACACCATTCCGAGGATATACACCAGGAAGGTGATTAACATGGGTGTGCTAGCTGTCATGCAAAACTCCGTTTTGTGTCATTTTCTGCCCGCTCTGGTGACGGGCTCATCCCTAAAAAAACCGGCCTAGCTTAATCAGCCGTTCGCGCCAGCTCAACCACTTTTAACAAACACAAAACACAATAAAAACCTTTACGCATCAAATCATCTGTCGCATCAAGAGGATGGCGCCAGATTTCCTGCCGTGGCCATGACAGTCATC
This sequence comes from Aeromonas sp. Y293-4, assembly GCF_027705905.1. Lineage (NCBI taxonomy): Bacteria > Pseudomonadati > Pseudomonadota > Gammaproteobacteria > Aeromonadales > Aeromonadaceae > Aeromonas > Aeromonas sp. Y293-4. The sequence goes on from NZ_JAPDCI010000004.1 coordinate 32,443, forward strand.
TCGCAGCGCCAGCCGCTACTGAGCGTTATGTTTTCACATTTTGTTACTATCCATTTTTTTACAAGCCAGCGCCCCGCTCCTACACTCCCCGCCCTGTCTCATTACACCAGTCAGAGGTCGGCACCATGTCATCTCATCTGTCACACCTGCGAACCCTCGCCCGCCGCCTTCACCCGGTGGAGGAGTCGGGTCATCTCATCCGACGGGCCAAGTATGTGGGGCGTCTCTGGCTCAATCCCGGCGCCCGCGCCCTCTATCGTCAGCAGCAGGAGCAACCGCTGCTGGCGCAGGCGATCAGCCGCTTCCCCGATATTCTGGAAAAGCCGATCCACCCCTATCGCCACAAGGGGCTCAGCAAGCGCCTGCGAGCCGGACTTATCAGCGGCCACTACCAGCAGCTGGCACGTCAGCTGCCCAAGGCGCAACAACTGGCAATCTACAGCGGGCGCGGCCTGCTGCTGGCCCAGTGGCAGAGCGACAAGCTGACAGCCCCCCTCACCCTGCAACTGGATTACCAAACCCACATGGGCAAAGAGGGGGAGATGAGCCTGACCCTCAAGCTGGGTGACGCGGCGCTCTATTACATGGCCCTCAATCTGCGCCCCGCGCCGAACCCGACCCTCGAGATCTGTTCGCTGCAGGGCGGCAAGGGGCAGAGCGAGGAGATCAAGCTGGTCACCAAGGCGTGCGGCGGGCTGCGCCCCATGTCCCTGCTGGTCTATATGGCCGCCGAGCTGGCCCGGGGGCTGGCGTGCAAGAGCCTGCTCGGGATCCGCACCCAAAGCCACGTCTATCAGAGCAGCAAGCGCACTGCCGATCGGGTCAAGTTCGATCTCGACGGTTTGTGGCAGGAGCATCAGGGCTGCGTGCAGGATGAACTCTGGATGAGCCTGCCGCTGGAGGTGCCCCGCAAGACACTGGAGGAGATCCCCTCCCGCAAGCGGGCCAGCTACAAGGCGCGCTATCAGCTGCTCGATCAGCTCGGCAGCGAGCTGCAGGCAAATCTGCTGCGAAGCTGAGTCAACGCAGCAGAAACAAAAAGGGCGAACAGCTTGCTGTTCGCCCTTTGTCATGACGGGGATTTGCCGTTAGCGGTTGATCGCCATCGGCATGCCGTTGCGCTGCTCCAGCGCCTGCTTCACCAGTTGGGAGTCGCTGTCGGCGTGGGCAATGAAGCGGGTCACCGCCGGGGTCATCGGCAGCGGTGCCGGCAGCTTGGAGTTGAACTCCTCTTCGCTGCGCGACAGCGGCTGGTGCACTTCCAGATAGCGGACGCCGTTGGGCTCGAGAGAGGCCTTGATCGGCTGGTTGACGAACTGGACGCGAGTACCGACCGGTACCTGCTTGAACAGATAGGCGATGTCGTCGTTGCGCAGACGCACGCAACCGTGGCTCACCCGCAGGCCGATGCCGAAGTTGGCGTTGGTGCCGTGGATGGCGTACATCTTGCCGATGTAGAGGGCAAACAGACCCATGGGGTTGTCCGGGCCAGCTGGCCATACCGCAGGCAGGCTCTCGCCACGGGCGGCATATTCGGCATGCATCTTGGCGGTCGGGGTCCAGGTCGGGCCCGCTTTCTTGCGCTGCACGCTGGTCACCCAGTTTTCCGGAGTATCGGTACCGAGCTGGCCGATGCCGATGGGCAGCACTTCCACCACTTTTTTACCCTTGGGGTAGTAGTAGAGGCGCATCTCGGCCACGTTCAGCACGATCCCTTCACGGGGTGCATCCGGCAGGATCAGTTGCTGGGGGATCACCAGCTTCTCGCCGGTCTGTACCAGCAGGGGATCCGCATCGGGGTTGGCTTCGGTCATGTTGGTCAGCCCCAGCTGGAATTTGGCCGCAATGGCCTCCAGCGGCTGGCCGTTCTCTTCGGCCGGAACCACGTATTCCAGATTTTCCCCTACCAGACGGCTGTTGGCCGCAGGCAGAGCATATTCAACAGCGAAAACCGGCGCAGCGGTCAGCAGCAGGCTGTAGCAGAGTGTTGCCACACTATTGCGAAGGAGCTTCATAACTTTCCCATGATGATGACTTGAAGTGACGTCTCTGGGCTGGCAGCTGATCAAGAGAGGATCAGGGGCGCGAAGAGAAGGCCGCCATTTTTCTCCTCTGCACGGCAAATTTCAACTGACAAGTGGCGACGGGTCGATGATTAATATGCGTTTTTTTCCGCGTCCCCGACCCGTCCGGTATCCCTGTTTATCCCCGTTGCCAGGCACGCATGTCGTAACCTGTGGGAGATTGGTGCAACCGCAGATGAAATTGCTCAATGATGGCGAAGATATGGTCGAAAATATCGGCCTGGATCCCTTCGTAATCGGCCCATGCGGTAGTCGCGGTGAAGCAGTAAATTTCCAGCGGCAAACCGTCTGACGTGGGCGCCAGCTGACGCACCATCAGGGTCATGTCCTTGCGAATGCCGGGGTGGGCGCGCAGGTAGGCATCCAGATAGGCGCGCAGGGTACCGAGGTTGGTGAGGTGACGACCGTTGATGGGGCAGCTCAGGGCATCGCTCAGCTGCTGGTTGTAAGCGCTCAGCTCCTGCTCCTTGCGACTGAGATAGGGAGCCAACAGTTGCGCCTGCTTGAGCTGCAACTGCTCCTCGGCCGTCAGAAAACGCACGCTAGTCATGTCGATATTGACGCTGCGCTTGATGCGGCGGCCGCCCGACTCGGTCATCCCCTGCCAGTTCTTGAAAGAGTCGGAGATCAGGGCATAGGTGGGAATGGTGGTGATGGTCTTGTCCCAGTTCGATACCTTGACCGTAGTAAGCCCGATGTCGGTCACCTCGCCATCGGCGCCGTACTTGTCCATCTGCAGCCAGTCACCGACGCTCAGCATCCGGTTGGCGGAGAGCTGGATCCCCGCCACCAGCCCGAGGATGGGGTCCTTGAACACCAGCATCAGCACTGCGGTCATGGCACCCAGACCGCTGAACAGGAACAGCGGCGACTTGCCGAGCAGCAGGGCGATCATCAGGATGCCCACCAGAATGCTGCCTACCAGCTTGGCCCCCTGGAAGATGCCGCGCAGGGGCAAATCCCGACCAAGGCGGGAGTAACGGCTCACCGACAACAGGCAGTCGAGCAGGGCGAAGAAGGCCAGCAGCAGGAACAGCAAGATCCAGAGCTGGGCCACCATCTCGATAAGTTTGAGGCTATCTGATTGGCGAGGCAGCCAGATCTCCGCCTGACCGAGCAGCACGGCCCCCTGCAACACGAAAGCGAGCCGGTTGAAGAGGCGCTGTTGCAGCTGGGGCGGCAGCCATACCTGCTTGGCCTTGCCGAGGATCCCCACCAGCCGGACCAGCAGTACCCGGTGCAGCGCCATGTGCAGCAGCAACGAGGTGATGACGATAAAGCCCAGTGCGATCACCAGCGCCATCATGCTGGTCACTTCCACCCCAAGGCCCGACAACCAGTTAAAAAACGCCTCTTTCATTGCTCTCTCCCGAACCTGGCAGCCTGCTGGCTGCAAAAACAGTGGTGGTCAGGGTACCGCTCCCCTCCCCCATGTCAAATCGGCGTACGCCAGAAATGACAACGCCCGGCACAGGCCGGGCGTTGTTTCAAAGCGAGGCTGACTTAGCAGACCAGGCTCAGGGCATCGCGAGCGATGACCAGCTCTTCGTTGGTCGGGATCACCATGGCGCAACGGCTGTCGGCGGTGGTGATGCGACCTTCGCCACCCAGTACCGCGGCGTTGTTGGCCTCTTTGTCCACCTTGAAGCCGAACAGCGCCAGACGGTTCAGCACCATCTCGCGCACCATGGCGGCGTTCTCACCGATACCGCCGGTGAAGACCACTGCGTCCAGACGACCGTCCATCGCAGCGGCGTAGGCGCCGACATACTTGGCCACACGGTAGGTGAAGACATCCAGCGCGCGCTTGGCTCCGGCGTCGGTAGCGTAGTTGGTGGTGACGTAGCGGCAATCGCTGCTCGCTTCGGTCATCCCCAACAGACCGGACTCACGGGTCAGGGTGTGATTGATCTGCTCCACGCTGTAACCGAGCTGGTCGTGCATGAAGAAGACCACGGCCGGATCGATATCACCGGAGCGGGTACCCATCGCCAGACCTTCCAGCGGAGTCAGCCCCATGGAGGTGTCTACGGATTCGCCGTTCTTGATGGCGCAGACAGAGGCACCGTTACCCAGGTGGCAGTTGATGATGTTCAGTTCATTCAACGGCTTGCCCAGCTCTTTCGCGGCTTCTTCCGCGATGTAGCGGTGAGAAGTACCGTGGGCACCGTAACGACGGATACCGTGTTCGCGGTAGAGCTTGTGCGGCAGCGCATAGAGGTAGGCCTCTTGCGGCAGGGTCTGGTGGAAGGCGGTGTCGAACACGGCCACGTTCTTCTCGGACAGCTGCGGGAACACTTTCAGCGCGGCGCGAATACCGATGAGGTGGGCCGGGTTGTGCAGCGGGGCGAACGGAATGGCGGCTTCGATACCGGCGATCACGCCGTCATCAATGCGCACGGAGCGGGAGAACTGCTCGCCACCGTGTACGATTCGGTGACCGATGGCCACCAGTTGCTCGGCAAGAGTCGGATCCTGCGGCAGGATGTGACCCACGATATGGTCGAGGGCCTCCTGGTGAGCGGCACCCGCTCCCAGCATGGCTTCGCCCTTGACCCCGTGGAGTTTCCATTTGATACGTGCATCATCCAGATTGAAGCATTCGGCCAGGCCGGACAGCATGTCCTCACCTGTTTCGGCGTCCATTACGGCAAATTTCAGGGAAGAGCTACCGCAGTTAAGGATCAATACCAACTTGCTCATTTTCTACATCTTCCTGTGCTTCGGCTTTATGCCGACAGTGTCGTGTCATCCAAAAGAGGATGGGATTCCCCTGCCGGGGGCTTATGGTCGCAGGAGGGTGCGTCCAATTTTTCAATTCTTGCTCTTGAAAGAGTGATCGCAACTTGTGGTGCGTATCACTGGTTTCAATGCTTGCGAGTCTCAACGCATCAGCTGCGCAGGGCTCGCTTTAATGGGAGTGCTCAGGCGATAGCCAGCAGATCCTTGTGTACCTTGACCACCAGCTTCTTCACCTTGGCGGGCTGATTGAAGGTACAGAGCGGGCGGTGCAGTTCGCCCGGCCAGAAGATGGCGAAATCGCCCGGTTGCAGCGCCAGATAGCTGGTCTGCTCGTCATCGACAAACCAGAGGTCGGGATGGGGATGGTCGGCGCCGTCGCTCACGTAGTCGTGGGGGCCCACACCTATCCACTCTTCACCGCACAGCAGCAGCTGGATATCGAGATACTGCTGATGGAATTCGCCACGGCGATCCGCGGCTGGCTCGGTCAGATCCTCGCTCACCAGACAGAACAGGTTGAGACCATCGATCTCGGTCTTGCCGAGCGGAGCGTCACCCCAGTGAGCCACGCTCTTCACCACCTCAGCCATAATGCGGGCCAGCGGGGCGGGCAGCGGCGTCCGCTGCAGGGTGTTCAGGCTACCGGTGATCATGGCGTCTGTTTCCTGTTAGGTATATCTTGGCGGCATCTTTGCCAGCCAATGAAAAAGGACCAGTGACAGGTCCTTCAATAATGCCGTCTGCAATCCGTGCAAACCGGTTTAGAGCTTTTGCTCATGTTCAGCTATATGGGCACTGTTACACACTCGTCAGCACCTTGCCAAGAGACATAATCCCATTTTCATAGTGATCGTACCAGCTGAAACCATATTATTCACCACCCTTTCCCCCTCGACTTTGACCAGACGCAAAAACGGGCGCATCAGCGCCCGTTTTTTTCGCAAAACCGTTTAACAACCGGTTTCATTCAAGCCTTTTTGGCGTTTTCCACCGGTTTGGCGTACATGGCACGCCAGATCGCCTTGTGCTCTTCCGGCACCTCTGACTGACGGGTCAGGAAGGCCGCCTGTTCGATGGTATTGGCCTTGCCGGAAACATCTGCCGCCAGATAGTTGCTGGGGAAGAGGTGGTAGCTGCTCCAGATCGCCTTGTCGATCAGCGCGGCCAGTTCGTCCGGATCGCTGAAGCCCTCGGTGATCGGCGCACCGAAGGAGACATGTACCCGCCCCTTCATGCCGACGATGCCGGCAACGATGCTCTCGATATCCTCGAACTCGCCCTTCTCGTAGCTGCCGTTAACCGACTTCTCGTAGAGCTCGCGTGCCTTCGCCTTGTCGGTGGGGTCCAGCTCGTAGCTGATGCTGACCGGCACGATATTGAGGCTGCGCATGTAGTCGACGAAGTCGATCTTCTGCTTCTTGCCGTCGACGTAGAACATCTTGAGGATGGCGGGATCTGTCTTGTCATCGCCATTCTTGGCGCGTCCTTCCTTCTGGGCAATCCAGATGGAGTGACCTTCGTGGACCGAGTTGCCAATATAGGCAGACAGCTCGCCGAGCGCCTTCATCATCTCCCGCGGCCCCTTGGCGGAGCGTTTGACGATAAAGCTCTTGTTGAGCTTCATCAGCTCGGTAGCGCAGGGTTTGCGCAGCAGGTTGTCACCGATGGCGATGCGCACGGTATCGAAACCGTGGGTGTGCAGCCCCCAGTTGACGAACGCCGGATCCATGGCGATGTCTCTGTGGTTGGAGACAAACAGATAGCCCTGCTCTTTCTTCAGATGCTCGATCCCGGAGAAGGTCACCCCCTTGGTGGAGGTGGCGATCATGCGGGACATGTACCGGGTGACCCCCATCTGGACCTGATGCACAGTGGTCACTTTTGACCATTTGCGGCGCAGGAACAGGCGGATCAGCGGGCGAATGGCCCAACCCAGCCAGCTCATCAGGGAACCGAAACGATACTTGGCGATGGCGCCGATAAATTCATCATCCTGGATCAGCCGTTCGATGGCTGCCGGCACTTCTTCATCGCGGTAGGGGCGAATATCCGCGAATCTATCTACTTCAGTCACAATGTCAGCCTTGCATGCTAGGAAACCGCAGCCAACCCGCGTTGGCCGGGGAAAATTCAGGGCGCAATTTTACACGCTTTTATGGCAAGGGGTATGAGACAAGCATGAATAGTGAGATCTGACCAGTTTATTAATCGGATGCCAGTGCCAGCGCGACCGCCGCCTCGGCATGGATGGCAGTGGTGTCGTAGAGCGGCACCGCCGCCCGGGCATCCCCCACCAGCAGGGCAATCTCGGTGCAGCCAAGGATCACCGCCTCGGCACCCGCGGCTGCCAGCCCCTCGATAATCGCCAGATACTCGGCCCGCGACGATTCGCGGATCTCCCCCAGACAGAGCTCGTCATAGATGATCCTGTGTACCCGCTCCCGCCCGGCCTCATCGGGTACCAGCACCGCCAACCCGAAGCGCTCCTGCAAGCGCCCCTTGTAAAAATCCTGCTCCATGGTGAAGCGGGTGCCGAGCAGGCCGACCCGGGTTATCCCGTCCGCCCGCAATTTGGCCGCAGTAGCATCGGCGATATGGAGCAGCGGGATATCGATGGCCGCCTCTATCTCGGGGGCCACCTTGTGCATGGTGTTGGTGCCGATCAGCAAGAAATCGGCACCGCCATCCTGCAACTTGTGCGCCTCCGCCGCCAACAGGCGGGCAGTGGCGGGCCAGTCACCGGCATGCTGCAGCCGCTCGATAGCGGCAAAGTCGACACTGTTGAGCAGCACCCGCGCCGAGTGCAAACCACCGAGCTGTGCGCGCACCCCGCGGTTGAGCGCCTGATAGTAACTGACGGTGGACTCCCAGCTCATGCCACCCAGCAGACCGATACATTTCATAGGAACTCCTTTCATCCCAAGGGAGGGCAGAACCACGCCACCTTGCAGGCAAAGTCACGGGAACGAGATAAAAAAGGCCCCGCAGGGCCAACAAGACAGCCGGTAAAGGCCCGGGTCAACCCCGGGCTAAATCCAGATCATCCCGACACAGGCGGCCGTCGCCAGCCCCATGCCGAGGTTGAAACGCCGCCAACCCCGGGCAGTGCGGATGATTTGCCGCACTTGGGCACCAAAAAGCACCCAGAACGCCCCGGTGTAGAGGCCGGTAATAAAGAAGATCACCAGCACCCAGAGCGCGGAGGGCCAGTAAGCCTCCCCCGCCAGGGTGAAACCGCTGATGGCGGAGAGCGCCATCATCCATGCCTTGGGATTGAGCAGTTGCAGCATGGCCCCCTGATGGGCGGGAATGAGCGGCCGGTTGCCCTCGGCCGGGCCGCTGGCGGTCGCCACCTTCCACGCCAACCAGAGCAGATACGCCGAACCGATAAGCTTGAGGCCATCGTGCAGCAGCGGCACCTTCTCGAACACCACGCCAAGCCCCAGCGCGGTGGCGAGGATCATCAGATTGATCCCCCCGACCACCCCCACCAGCAGGGGAATCGTGCGGCGAAACCCCTGCGCTGCCCCAGCGCTGGTGAGCAACATATTGTTGGGCCCCGGCGTGCCGCAGGTAACCAGGGCAAACCCCGCCAGGGGCAGTAACCAGTTCAGATCCATCTCAACCTCTTGTCGATGCCACGCCCCCGTTATGGGGAAAGCCTTCTAATATGCAGAGCCAACCCCTTGGCGACAAGTCAGAAATGCCTCTTTCTCGGCCACCTCCCCCATCGGCGCAACACGGCTCAATACCAGAGCATCACCACGCAGAGCGCCGTCAGCAGACCGAGGGAGCCGTTGAGTCGGCGCCAGCCCCGATCCGAGCTGATCCAGTTGCTCAGCTGATGGCCGAACAGTACCCAGACAAAGCAGACCGGCAGGGCCACCAGCACAAACATGACCATCACCGCCAGCTGACTCGACCAGTAACTGGCGCCGGGCAGGCTGAACAGACTGATGGCGGAGATCCCCATCATCCACGCCTTGGGATTGAGGAACTGAAAGCCCAGCCCCTCCAGCATGGTCAGCGGACGGGCACATCGGGCCGGATCCCCCGGCGCCCCGGCCACCGCGATACGCCACGCCAGCCACAGCAGATAGAGGCTGCCGAAAATCTGCAAACCGAGGCGCAACAAGGGCCAGCGCTCGAACAGCGGATAAAGCCCCAGCGCCAGCACCAGTTGCAGCACCGGCTGCCCCAATCCGACCCCAAGCAGATGTGGCAGGGTGCGACGCACCCCGAAGTTGGCACCGGAGGCCGTCAACATCAGGTTGTTGGGCCCCGGCGTACCGCAGGTGAGTACGGCAAAACCGAACAGGGTGACATACCACTCCATCGTCATATTGTGACTCCTTGCTTGCCACATTGTATCGATACAATGTGTGCTATTTGGTTGTTATCAGGTTGAAATTTACGCTATATTGACAACAAATTTTGATCAATGGATTTATTGTCACCATGACAATCTGGACGCCCGACCTTGCGGCCTTCGATGGCCCCCTCTACCTCAAGCTGGTCAAAGCGATCGAACAGGGGATCGTGAATGGCGAGCTGCCACCGCAGACCCGATTGCCTACCCACCGATCCCTGGCGGATCGTCTGGGTGTCACCGTCGGCACCGTCACCCGCGCCTACAGCGAGGCGGAGCGGCGCGGCCTGCTGGCCGCCCGGGTGGGCCACGGCACCTGGGTCAAGGGAGGGAACACGGATCCCGCCAATGAGTGGGTGATCCGCCAGGAGGAGGGGCACCGCATCGAGCTGTGGCAGAACCTGCCGGTGCAGCTGGATCGGGCGGCCATCATTCGCCCCATGCTGGGGGAAGTGGCGGACGGGGATCTCAACGCCCTGCTCGGCTACGACAAGGAGGCGGGACGACCGGATCAGCGCCAGCAGTTCGTCAACTGGCTGGCGGAGCAAGGAGTGGCCTGCAGTGAGGATCGCCTGCTATTCAGCCACGGCGCCCAGCACGGCATCATGCTGGCGCTGCTGGCTACCAATTGCGTGGGGGAGACCATCCTGTGCGAGGGGCTGAGCTACCCCGGTATGCTGGGTAACGCTCGCCAACTGAAAAATCAGGTGGTGGGGCTGGCGATGGACGAGGAGGGGCTGCTGCCCGAGGCGCTGGACGCCGCCTGCCGTACCCGCCGGGCCAAGCTGCTCTACCTCACCCCGACCCTGCAAAACCCCACCACCGCCATCATGAGTCTGGCGCGGCGGGAGGCCATCGTCGCCATCGCCCGTCGCCACGATCTGCTGATCATCGAGGATGACGTCAACGGCCTGCTGCCCCAGCAACCGGTGATCCCTCTGGTCAATCTGGCGCCGGAGCGGGTCATCTATCTGGGCAGTCTGGCCAAGATCGCCTGCGGCGGCCTGCGGGTGGGCTTCGTGCTGACGCCCCCCGCCCTGCGCAGCGCCTTCGCCCAGACCATGCGGCTGTCGAGCTGGATGGTAAGCCCGCTGCTGATCGAGCTCGCCTGCAAAATGGTCAGTCAGCGCCAGATCATGCCGCTGGTCGAGCAGCAGCGGGAGATCCTCAAACGCCGTGGCGAACTGCTGCGCCACCTGCTGCCTGCCGCCCGCTGGCAGCCGGGCAGCATGCACGCCTGGCTGCCGCTGCCAGAGCCCTGGCGCAGCCAGCAGTTTGCTGCCGCCGCCGATGCCCTTGACGTTGGCGTGGCGAGCGGGGAACACTTCGCCGCCGGCCAGTTTGCCGCTCCGCAGGGGGTGCGCCTGAGCCTGAGCCAACCCGCCACCGACGCCCGGGTCGGCGAGGGGCTGGCCCGTCTGGCCCAACTGCTGCAGGGGACGCCCCCCAGCAATCCCCTGCTATAGTCAGGGCCAACCGACCTGACCTTCACGCTTCATCGTCATAGCCAAGGAGATGCCGTGCCCCCCATCAGAGCCGCCCTGCTGCTTGCCACCCTGTTGTTGGGTGGCTGCGCCTCGTCAACGACCCACCAGCAGCTGGGGGCCGCGCTCAATGGACTGGAAGGAGAGTTGCAACGACTGGAAGAGGAGCTGGCGGCGATGAACGGCCTGCACTATCAAAAGGCGATCGATGCGCCGCTCAGTTTGCGCCGCGCACTCGGGGCGCCGCAGCCCACCCCAGAGGGGCTGGTGCCGGTGGCCAGCAAGCTGGAGGATGGGCCACTCCTGCGCTATCAATATCGCCTGCCTGCGGGGATGGCGAACCTGCCCCAGGACAACCTCTGTCAGCGCTACGAGTTCGAGCTGCGCCATCTGGGCCGCCTCGGCAAACTGGAATTGAGCTGGCTGGGGGAACAGGGCAAGGGGTCGCGGCTGATCCGCCAGAGCGACTGCCCCTTCGGGGCACAGATCCGCCCTCGGCAATAGCTGGTCGCGGGCCTGAGCGATTACATAACCGATTGAAATAACAGCCCATAGTGCGCCCTCCAGCACCCTGCTGGCTACTGTCAGCTTTTCACTCAGCGAGTGCTGTGCCTATGTTCCTCTTGGGTCTACCATAATCAACCTAATGGTTTGCTCACAGGAAGTACCTGCATGACGATACTGCTGCTCGAAGAGGATCCCCTGCTCCGTAGCGCCATCACCCGGGAACTGACCGAACAGGGGGTGCCCGCCGACTGGATCCACTACCACAGCCATCCAAACCACGAGCGTAGCGGCCTGCTGGCCCTGCTGCAACAGCACGCCTTCGACGCCATCATCTGTCAGCAGGACAAGCAGCAGGATCTTGACGGAGCCCGGCTGCTGCACGAAGCGCACTATCTCGGCCTGCTGCAACCCGGTTGCGTATTGCTGCTGCTCGATGCCGATCATAGCGAGCAGGAGTTTCTCCCCTCGGATCTCTACTTCTCCCTCTATCTGGCTCTTCCCTTCATGACCCAGCAGCTCACAGCGGTGCTCGGCCAGCTGGTGAAGTTAAGCAACCTGACCCGCACGCTGGCCGCCCCCATTCTGCTGCGGGAGTGGCAACTGGCTACCGCCCTCTGTGAAGACTTGTTGTTTCAACGGGAGAATCGCTCGCTGACCCCCTGGCTGGATCGACTCAAGGGCTACCTGCTGCTGCAATCGACCGAGCGGATAACAGCCGCCCAGCACTATGCCCTCTGTGCCAACGAGTATCAGGCGAGCTGGCCAAGGGCCGGGCTCTTCTACGCCATGCTGGGGCTCGGCAAATTGCAGAGCGCCCGGACCGACTTGCAGCGCCATCAGGCCAGCGTCTCGATGGCCACCCGGCTGGAGCTGCAACTCGCCAGCCAGCTGCATCAGCATTACTGGCTGGCGGCCTGGGAGACCATGGGAGAGCTGCTGCAGATCCGCCCCCATCAGCCGCGCTGGCATCAGCTGGCGATGTTGCTCGGGCTGGTGCTGCAAGATGAGGAGAAGGTGCTGGAGCAGGCCAACAGCCTGACCCTGCGCCACTTCGGCGAGCAGCGCGTCCGGCTCGCCATCGACAGCTTCATGCTCAATGCCAGTCTGGCGGTGTTGTGGCACGCCCCCTCCAGCAACCGGATCCGCTCCCTGCAACAGGAGTGGGAGCACCTCAAGCGCACCGTCCACCTGCAACCCCACGAATATGAGCTGCTGCAGGCGCTGATGCTGGGGCTGGATTACCGCTTCGACGAGGCGCTGATCCTGATTGCCCACCACCAGCCGGATGAGGGGAGCGACAACCACCTCACCCTGCTGCTCGGCTTTGCGGTCAGCCAGTTCTGCGGTTTGCCCCACCACGCCCAGCGCTACCTGACCCAACTGACCCAATATCGCGTCAGGGTGGCGCCCCACCCGCTCACTCGCCAGCTGTTCCACCATCTGGTGGCCGAGCTGGGCCAGCGCCTGACGGCGAGAGAACAACGGCTGAGCGAACTGCGCCAGCTACGCCACAAGGCGATGCAGGCCAGCCAGTATCAGACAGCCCTGCAAGCGGGCTTGCAGCTGCTGGAGGAGTTCCCCGCCCTGCCGGGCGATGCCTGGCAACTGCTGGAGCTGCTGCAACACTGTTGGCCAGCGGGTATGGCCGCCCCCAGGGTGGCTCTGCTGGTTGATACCCTGGAGCGGCGCCTCAAGCACAGCCCCGCGTTTCTCGATCAACATGCCCAGCAGTACCAGCGCACCCTGCAGGAGATCCGCACTCATCTGCAGCCGCACCTCTCCGGCAGCGGCCCCTCCTGCCTTGTCGCAGGGCAGCCCGAGCCGTGATGATGCTGGCGGCGTGCAAACCGGCATTGTCGGCAAAGCCAATATAGAGAGAGGGGAGCCTTGGCTCCCCTCTCTCTATATTGGTTCTCTGTCAGCTGATGACGATGAGCGTTGGGCTCAAACCAGCGCGTCACTCTCCAGCGCCGCCTTGAGAAAATCTTTCCAGCTGATGATGCCGACCAGGGCGCCATTCTCCAGCACCGGCAGGCAGGAGACCCCCTTCTCCAGCATCAGCTTGACGCCGTCGCGCACGGTGAGATGGGGTGCGATGGTGACGAGCTGACGACTCATGATCTGGTGGGCCCGCTTGTTGAGGGTTTCGGTATCGCGACTCATCTCGGCTTCGGAGTCGAGATAGGGGCTGATGGCGCGGAACAGATCCCGATCCGAAATGACCCCCACCAACTCCTCCTCTTCCAGCACCAGCAGGTGGCGAAAGTGTGCCTGCTCGAAGATATCCCTGATGACTCGGAGTCGATCATCCATTGAAACGGTGGCGACCCGGGTCGTCATAATATCCCTGATATGCATGCTAACCTCCCGTAACCAAACTGGTTTCTCTGTTATGGCATGTTTTTGCAGCGCCAGCCAGTGGCCAGCCCTTCGCTACAGTGCAAATCAGCGTCATTTCACGTAAGATCCGCGCCAGTTTTTCTCCTCCATTTTGAGCAAGCAGATCCCACCCATGATAGTTGCCAGTCAAATCGAACTGATCCGCGGCGGCCGCAAGCTGCTGGACAACGCCTCCGCCACCATACCCCCCGGCCACAAAGTGGGTCTGGTGGGTAAAAACGGCTGTGGCAAGTCCACCTTTTTTGCACTGGTACGGGGCGAGCTGGCCATCGACAGCGGCACCTTCAGCCTGCCCGCTGGCTGGCAGATCGCAGGCGTCGCGCAGGAGACTCCGGCGCTCGATTGCTCCGCCCTCGACTACGTGATCGACGGCGACAAGGAGTTCCGCTCGCTGGAGGCCGAGCTGGCGCAAGCCGAGCAGGATGACAATGGGCTGCTGGTGGCCGAGCTGCACGGTCGCCTCGATACCATCGGCGCCTACAGCATTCGCGCCCGCGCCGCCGAGCTGCTGCACGGCCTCGGTTTCAGCGATGAGCAGTTGAGCTCGCCGGTGCGCAGCTTCTCCGGTGGCTGGCGCATGCGTCTGAACCTCGCCCAGGCGCTGCTCTGCCGCTCCGATCTGCTGCTGCTCGATGAACCGACCAACCACCTGGATCTCGATGCGGTGATCTGGCTGGAGAAGTGGCTCAAGGGCTATCAGGGCACGCTGGTGCTCATCTCTCACGACCGCGACTTCCTCGATTCGGTCATCAGTCGCATCATCCATATCGAGAACGGCAAGCTCAACGAATACACCGGCGGCTACTCCGACTTCGAACTGCAGCGCGCCGAACATCTGGCCCAGCAGCAGTCCATGTACGAGAAGCAGCAGCGGGAGATGTCCCACATGCAGGCGTATGTGGACCGCTTCCGCTACAAGGCCTCCAAGGCCCGCCAGGCCCAGAGCCGCCTGAAAGCGATGGAGCGGATGGAGAAGATCCTGCCCGCCCACGCCGACTCGGAATTCAGCTTCGAGTTTCGCGAGCCGTCGGCCCTGCCGACCCCGCTCATTGCCATGGAGAACCTCTCTGCCGGTTACGGCGACAAGGTGATCCTGGAGAAGATCAAACTCAATCTGGTACCGGGTTCGCGCATCGGTCTGCTCGGTCGCAACGGCGCCGGTAAATCAACCTTTATCAAGATGCTGTCGGGCTCCAACCCGCCGCTCTCTGGCAAACTCGAAGTGAGCGCCGGGGTGAGCATCGGCTACTTCGCCCAGCATCAGCTGGAGACCCTGCGTCTCGACGATTCCCCGCTCGATCATCTGGCCCGCCTCGCGCCGGACAAGACCGAGCAGGAGCTGCGCAACTATCTGGGCAGCTTCGGTTTTCACGGAGACAAGGCGCTCGACAAGGTGGCGCCCTTCTCCGGTGGCGAAAAAGCGCGGCTGGTGCTGGCGCTGATCACCTGGCAAAAGCCTAACCTCCTGCTGCTGGATGAACCGACCAACCACCTGGATCTGGAGATGCGCCACGCCCTCACCATGGCGCTGCAAGGCTTCGAAGGGGCTATGGTAGTGGTCTCCCACGACCGTCACCTGCTGCGTACCACCACAGATGACTTCTATCTGGTGCACGGTGGCCGGGTCGAGCCGTTCGACGGCGATCTGGACGACTACCACAAGTGGCTCGGCGAGCAGGAGAAAGAGGCTAACGCCAAACCGGCCGATGGCCCCGTCTCTGCCAACTCGGCGGTAGCGCGCAAGGATCAGAAGCGGCGCGAGGCGGAGTTCCGCCAGCAGACCCGTCCGCTGCGCCAGAAGCTCGAAAAGCTCGAAGCAAGCATGGAGAAGCTGCAAGGCAAGCTTGGCGACATCGAGAGCCAACTGGCCGACCCCGCCATCTACGAAGAGAGCGCTAAAACCAAGCTCTCCGAGCTGCTCAAATCCCAGGGCCCCCTCAAGGAGCAGCTGGAAGAAGTTGAGCTGGAGTGGATGAGCCTCTCCGAAGAGCTGGAAACCATGGAGCAAGCCTTCTTTGCGTGACGAACAGCTGATGGCCAGCGAGCGGGTCGCGGTCCACGAATTACCGACGCCGATCGGCTTCTGGCACTGGAGCGGCAAGGTCTATGGTGAGCGCAGCCAGGATTGGCTCACCGTGCAGGAGCAGGGGGGCAACGTCAATCTGGCGCTGCTGCTGCACCGGCTCGATCAACTCGGCATCGTGGTCGATCTGACCGACCTGCAACCGGCGTTGGTGCAGACCGAGGCGGTGCTAACCCCGTGGCGCGCCCTGCGCCAGAGCGCCAAGACGCGACTCGACGAGCAGCAGTATCAGTCGATGCTGGCCCACGAGCTGGAGCTGGAGCGGCTGCAACAGGGCGTCCTGTTGCAGACCCTGCGCAGCCTCTCCCTGTTTCGCGGAAACAGCCGCAATTTGTTGAACTATCTATCGTTACTGGGTGCCCAGCAGGGCCCCCTCAGAGATCTAATATGCTGAGCTACCGCCACGCCTTTCACGCCGGCAACCATGCCGACGTGCTGAAACACGCCGTTCAGGCCCTGATCATCGAGTCCCTCAAGAAGAAGGAGAAACCCTTCATCGTGCTGGACACCCATGCCGGTGGCGGTCTCTACGACCTGCGCGGTGACTGGTCCCAGAAGAAGGCCGAGTATGCCGACGGCATCGGCCGCCTGTGGGACGAGCGGGCCCAGTGGTCTGCCATGGCCCCCTATCTCGGCGTTATCGAGGAGATGAACCAGAACGGTGAGCTGCACTACTACCCCGGCTCGCCGGAGCTCTCCCGTCGCCTCACCCGCGAGCAGGACAAGCTGGCGCTGATGGAGCTGCACAACAACGAGGTCGAAGATCTGCGCGCCAACATGGGCTATGACCCCCGCGTCGCCGTGCACCACCGTGACGGCTTCGAGGGGCTGATCGCCCTGCTGCCGCCGACCCCGCGCCGCGGGCTGGTGCTGATCGACCCGCCCTATGAGCTCAAGGAAGATTACTTCGCCGTGGTCGACACCCTGAAAAAGGCGCAGAAACGCTGGGCCACCGGCATCTACGCCCTCTGGTATCCGATCCTCGGGCAGGAGGCGGACAAATCCCGCGACATGCTGCGAGCCATCAAGCGGGAGAACTTCGGCAACGTGCTGGTGGCCGAGCTGGAAGTGGCCGGTCAGACTGCCGACTGGGGCATGAACGGCTCAGGCATGCTGATCATCAGCCCGCCCTGGATGCTGGACGAGCAGATTGAAGCCTTCTTGAAGCCCCTCTGCGCCAAGCTGGCACAGGGTGCTGGCGCCCAGTACAAGGTGGAGTGGCTCAACAAGGCCGAGGATTAATCCCCCGCCCCTACGGCGCTCACCGAGTTCAAAAGCAAAAGCCCCATCACGGGGCTTTTGCTATTGGTGCGGCCGGTGTGTGCGGCAGCCTGAGCCTGCTCCCCCTATGAGCGGACAGGCAGATCCTGTTTCAGCGCCACCAGCAACAAGGCCAGCAGGCCAAAGGGCGGAAACAGACAGAGCAGGGAGCAGATAAGGGTGACCAGCGCCGGATGCTCGCTCTTGCGGCGCGCCAGTCGCCAGGCGATGAGGCCGACGATGACCATCAGCAACGCAATGAACTGGCCAAGCAGGGTGGCATTGATATTCATGAAAGATCCTTTTTCATGGGCAAGTGTGAAGAACCTGTACTTTATCGCCTTGGCTGCGATTGGCAACCGCTGAACCACACCGGCCACTCGCCCGTTGATAGGTTCTCTCTATTCCGGCAATAGATGAGAATAGTTTTCATTTAATCTCATTTCGGCGGATACTCTCATCATCAACAGAGGGAGCCGCCATCATGAAAAAGACCATCAGCTTTGCCATCCTGCACTTCGGTGTCGCCTTTACCGTGGCTTACCTGCTGACCGGTGAGCTGCTGACCGCCAGTCTGATCGCCCTGATCGAGCCCGCCGTCAACACGGTCGCCTTCTACTTTCATGACCTTGGCTGGCACACGCTCAAGCCAAATCACAGCCTGCAGGCCAAGACCAGCAGCTTCGCGGTGGTCCACTTCTCGGTGGCCTTCGGAGTGGCCTTCCTGCTGAGTGGCGAGCTGCTCACCGGCGGCGTGATGGCGATGATCGAACCGGCCATCAACACCGTGGTGTTCTTCTTCCACGAGCGGCTGTGGCGCGCCCGCAGTCAGCAACTGGCGCTGGCCTGATCGACCGGGCAAGCCGCCTCCCCCTTTATCGCGGCCACAAAAAACCCGACATTCCGGCCAGGAGTGTCGGGTTTTTCACATCAGCAAAGATCTGTATCTGGATACATCACCCGATGCCCCATCAATAACGATCAGGCTTTCTTGCAGATGGGGTCAACGATAAAGGCATTCTGATCAAACTTCTGCCAGGCGCCGGTGCCAACCCCATCGACCACCAGAATGGAGACCACGCCGAAATCGACAAAGATCCCGAGCAGGGTGGTGGCATCGAACGACTTGGAGACCGGCACCGTCACCGAGTAGCAATCAGCACGCTTGACCGTGATGGTGTACTCCTCTTTCTTCTTGAACGAGGTGATCACATTGCCGTGGCCCAGCAGCATATCGTTGACGTAGATCTCCGCATCGGGATCCTGACTGCGAATGGAAACCTGCTGGCTTGTGCCGTTAAACATGGCCGCACAACCGGACAGCATGATGGCCAGCAAGGCCCCCGTCATCAACCTGAACATAGCTAACCTTCTTGTTATTAAGAAAAGGCGGCAAATCTAGCACGCCTCTCGAACAGGAGTGAAAGTGCAATGCTCAAAGCCTGTCTGAATGCTCAAAATAGCGACCACTCCTGAGCGGTTTTCAAACAAGCTGGCCTCATCCAGCAACCGCGCCCTTCCCCACTGGAGTAGCGCGGCAAAACCGGTCGCCAGCACACGCAGCTGCGCAAAATGCGCTCGGCTCCCCTGCTGCATTGCCCTGTAGAGTGTGCTGTAGTAGGTAGATATGCCCTCCTCATTGCTGGAATCTATCGATGAACAAGACCTTGCTTGCCACCCTGCTGTTTGCTCCTCTGCTGGCCAGCGCCGCAACCCCCTCCTTTGACTGCACCAAAGCCTCCGGGTCGGTCGAAACCCTGATCTGCAAGGATGCCGGACTGGCCGCCCTTGATAACGAACTGGCGGCCCTCTACCCCAAGGCGATTGCTGCACTCTCTCCCGAGCAGCTCAAGACCGAGCGCGCCATGCAGCGCGGCTGGATCAAGGGTCGCAACGACTGCTGGAAGGGGCAGAATCTGCGCCAGTGTGTGGAGGATAACTACCTGCTGCGGATCACCGAACTGCAGATCAGCGGCGGCCAGCTGATGGTGCCGGCACCGGTCAACTACAAGTGCGGCAAGAGCGTCACACTCTCTACCTACTTCTATAACGATGCCAAGCTGCCCGCCGCGGTGATCAACCTGAGCGAGGGCGACAAGCAGCAACAAGTGCTCGCCTATGAAGCCCCCAGCGCCAGCGGCGCCCGTTATGAAGGGCAAAACCTCACATTCTTCACCAAGGGGGACGAAGCCACGCTGGAGCGTTACGGCCAGCCAACCCTCACCTGCATGGAAAATCCGACCAAGGGCTGAGGCTGACAGGGGCGGCTCGCCTTGCCGCCCCACCTTGACTAGATGGCGATATCCAGCGGTTTTCCTTCCCGCACAATCCGCAACTTGAGCGACCCCGGCTTGCTGGTGCTGAGCAGCTCACGCACCTTGTCGATCTCGAGGGGACGATATGCCACCCCGTTGATCTGTTCCAGAATGTCGCCGTTGGCCAGACCATAGGGGGCAAGATCCCGTTCGTCGCTGTAGTAGACCTGCAGATGCTCGCCATCAAAACGCACCCCGATATTGCGCAGGGTTGGCGGCACTTTTCGCGCCAGGCTGTCGGCGTCGTAGCAGAGCATCATCCGCCCGGGCATGATCGCAAAGCGATTGAAGCGGTTAACAAAATCCATCCCCAGACCATACTGCTCATTGCTGTTTTCCGACACGCGCAGCTCACCGAGCTGACGTTCATCAAAGTGCAGGCCGGTGAGGATATATTCACGCCCCTCCACCATACCGCTGGCGTCCACCCCTTTGCGTGGCATCGCATCTTCGCCAGAGATCGCCTTCTGGCTCGCCATAAAGTCGATAAAGGCATGGTCGGCATAGCTCTGATCGGCCCCGGTATCCAGATACATACGCACGCTGCTCTCACCGTGGGTCAGATACACTGCCGGGGAGCGGTTGTAGCTATCTTCATAGCCGATGCAACGCTCGAAGGTGGCTGCCGACGGTGCCGTCAGCGAAGCCGTGAGCTGATGCTTGTCGCGATCAAACACCCAGTTGAAACGGCGGATGGTGTCGATCCCGAGGATGCCATCAATACGGCTGCCAAGAGACTGGGAGAAGAGATCGAAATCAATAGTTGCCCACAGATCGCTGTCATCAATGGTGACCGACCCCACCGAGAAGGGTTGCGGCTCAACAAAGCCAAGCTGCTCGCTGCCCAGTTGGCTCGACACGCTGCTCACAGTGGCAAAATCAGCCTGATAGGCCCTGGGCAATTCGCTTAAGGTCAGCGCCTTGAAGCGGCTGGCCAGACGACGATCGATAAAGGTGATACTGGCCCCGGTATCGAGCAAAAACTGGTACTGCTCACCAGCGATGGTGACGGGGATCAGGGGGGCGCTTTCGTAATGCACTGTCAGCACCGGGCCGGGTGCATTGCGCTTGGCGGATGAATCCGGGGCTGTGCAGCCTTGGACGACGAACAGGGCCAACATGGCCAGCGCCACTTTGAACTGCGACTTCATAACTCTCCTTCCCGATAGCAGATGCCCCCGCAACGCCACCGAATAATGCTATCTTGTTGATTTATAGATAAATAAGCTATTTCAGCGGGGGAGGCGGACAATAACAAAGAGTTTTATGCTGGTTCAAGCCAGATATGACCATGAATATTCTATAGTGTTAGCTCAAAAATGGTTGTTCACGCTATCTCGGCGCGTCATCAATCGTTGGCGAGATTTGATTAATTTATTGATCTTGCACAGAAATTCTCAACATTGAGCTTTCTCTCCACAGCGCCATGGTTAATATTGCCATTTGGCAACACTTGCCTCGTCGGAGTCTCCCATGAGCCATGCCAACCCCATCCCGTTGGTGAACCGCAGCAGACTGGAAGCTGAAATTCAGGGGCGGTAGCCATGCCAATTCCCCTGCCTGCCAAGCCGGTGACTCACCCACAGCATGCAAATCAAGGTGGTGTATGGAAACACAAACCCTGTATCGAGGTCGCTTGATCGACCATATCCAGCTGGTGGTCAAAGATTTGGCTGCCAGCCAACGCTTTTACACCGCAACCCTGGCCAGCCTCGATATTCCGCTGGGCGGCACAGGTGATGGCTACTTCTGGGCGGACGAACTGTTTGTTACCGCCATCGACAGCCCCGCCGCGCTAGAGGTGCTGACCGGTCGCCACCATCTCGCCTTTCAGGCGCAAGACCGCGCCATGGTAGATCGTTTTTATCAGGCCGCACTGGCCCACGGCGGCAAAGACAACGGCGCCCCGGGCGAGCGTAATTATCACCCCGGCTACTACGCCGCCTTTGTCCTCGATCCGGACGGAAATAATATCGAAGCGGTTTATCACGGCGAGGCAAAGCGTAGTACTGGGTCGGTAGAAATTCGGTTTTAGCAATAGGACTGCATGTTTATGATAGTTTGGTAGAGAAGCGTGCACTATTTTGTATTTCAATGACCGTCTATCAAACGATAATAGTAAATTAAAAATGAAACTTTATAAAACACTCTTAATACATAGGTAATAAGATAGCTGCCTCATTATTTGATTAGGAAAGTATATGTCCAACGATATTGACGGTGTGGATTTTATAGATTATGGCCCCTACGGGCTGTTCCATATACGCTACATATCTGATGATCTAAAAGATATTATTAGAAGAAATTTAACTTCTATATGCCATGGCAGCGCTCACTCCGGTAGTGCCCTGTATAGCTACAAGTCAACATTAAAGTCTTTTTTGGAGCGATATGATAAAAAAACCGATAATACCAAAAAAGGTATGATCGGTTAGTTCATTTCTCATTTAATGATGATTGAGTCATTTGATAACTTTAAAATATCATCTGCATTCTTTAATCTTGAAGAGAAGTCCATAAAAAAAGGGTTTGATCTTATTGTATATGATTCAAGAGATAATAGTGTATGGATTACTGAGGTTAAATCAGGAAATCTTCATAAGGACAAAAGTCACGATGAAACAACAAAAGAGTTACTCAACACTGCAAAAATCGATCTAGTTGGTCGATTAAACGAACAGGAGATACAATATTGGATTAATGCAATTAATCACGTCCGTTCTTCTGTTCAGGAAGCAAACGATTACAAAGATGCTTTAATCACGATACTTGATTCTAATTATGGCAGTAATGCTGCAAATGGAAAAGCAAGCAGTAAAGATAAAAATGTTATTTTAGTATCTAATTTATTTGAGGCACTAGACACTAAAGTAACAATAAATCCAGTTGAATCTGCATACAAAGAAATTACAGGAAGCACTCTTTTTCAAAAAGTAATAGTCCTATCTGTGCAAAAAGGAACATACGAAAATATTGTTAATTTTCTAAGGGGGGAGGCAAATTAAAATGAAGGAGCTTACATACAACAGACTTACTCACATAACATTTAAAGAAAAGTTTGACACATTAAAGTCATTATATAGAAAGTTTTTATTTAATCATGATATATCTGAAAATGAAATTGAAAAAGCATTATCAGTATCTGTTCTTTTTTCAAATCAAAAGGATAGAACTTTAAATAAAATTGGATATAAAATAGCCCTGCTCTATGCTATTAACAAACAAGATTTCAAGCCACTTTATGACATATGTATAAACACTGGTATTACACCAGTTGTAGATCTACTAAAGAGAATTGGAGTTAATAACAAAACAAATAATGAGGACGGTTTTTACCCAACCATTATAGAGAGTTTTATTGATAAGTTCAGAGTCGGAAATGTTGTACAAACAGAACAACAATTAAATTTAAATGAGTTCCACATCGAAAAGTTGGATTCGACGACGACAATTGTCGCACCTACATCATATGGGAAATCAGAACTAATAATATCTACTATAGAGCAAGCAATTGGAAAGAAAATATGCGTTCTAGTACCATCTAAATCATTGTTATCTCAAACAAAGAAAAGAATATTGGAATCCAATTCGAAATGGGTAAAAAAAATAATAACTCACCCAGAAATGAATATTGGTGATATAAGTGCATCGGTATATGTGTTAACTCAAGAGCGATTAAGTAGGATCATCAACAAGAATAAAGAATTTTATTTAGATATTGTTTTTATTGATGAAGCACATAACATACTTGAGAAAGGAAGTAGAAGCACGCTGTTAGCCTCTACACTTAGAGTATTGCATTACCGAAATAAAAGCACCGCTTTTAAATTTCTTACTCCTTTCCTTGAGGTTCCACAAAATATTAATTTAAGAGACGTTGCGCTTTCCACATACTGTTTTAAAATTGATGAATATGTAAAATCTGAAAACATTTACATTACTGACTATCGAAATGGTAAAAAAAGGTTTGATCTCTACGACCCATTAATGAATGAGTTTTTTGAGTGTAACCATAGTCATGATAACTATATAGATTATATACATCATCATGCATCCAATAAAAATGCAATATATTTCAATAGACCTAAGCACATTCAAATTTTTTCAAAAATCTTAGCTAATACATTACCTATAGTATCCTCAAAAATAATTGATGCTGCAATAAATGAAATTAGTCGCTTTAGCGATGAAAGTTACTTGCTTATTGACTGTTTGAAAAAAGGAGTTGTATATCATCACGGCTCAATGCCAGAAGCGATCAGGCAGTATGTAGAATACATATATCGAGAGTGCAACGAAGTAAAATACATAATTACAAGTTCGACATTATTAGAAGGTGTTAACCTCCCTGTTGAAAAAATGTTTTTGCTCGACATTCGAAAAGGGCTTGGACACTTGCGTCACTCTCAGTTTAGAAACCTTATCGGAAGAGTAAATAGATTTAACAATGTGTTTACCAATGCCAATCTAGAATCTTTAAATAAACTAATTCCTGAAATACATATTATAGCTACTGAACAATTTTTCCCTAAGTCGGCAAATATAACTAAATTTATTCAGTTGGTAATGCAAGATAGTAAAAAAAACCATGACAATATTGAGAATGTATTAATTAGTGGAACCACAATAAATGATGACAACAGAGATGATTATGAGCTTGCTATCGCAAGACTTGGCAACACTGAAGACGGATTAATCCCTGATGATAAATATAAGGTTGCAAAAACAAATATCGGTAAAAAGTTACTTGCATCGAACATAACTGAAATTGATGTTTTTGAATCAGAAGAAGAAATAGAGACATATTTAGATGTTCATTTGAAAACACATGGAAAAATAAACAACTCAAATATTCTTATGAATGTCATCTATCAGGCATTTGTATCAAAAATTGAAAACAATAGCAAAAATAGAGACAAGAGTTTAACTCGATTAAAAAATGATAAAGCACAAACATTTTATTCCATGTTTCTAGATTGGAATATTGAAAATATCCCAATGGGTGTAATGATTGGGCGATTTATACACTTTTGGAGTGAGTTACCCAAAAACACTCCTATTTTCGTTGGTAGTTGGGGGGATGTTAAAAAAGATGACTCTTATAGAGAGTTATTTACATACATTTCCCAAAAAAGTGAATATGAACAAATAAATCTAGCCATTGTAAGAATTAAAGAGGAAGAAGACTTTGTTGATTACAATATTTTCAGATATATAGATATCCTCTTCGATAGTGAATTAATAGATGAAAACTATTACAAACTTTTGAAATACGGAACAACGAATGAAACAACTATATCCATGATACAGAATGGTTTTAGTAAAAGTACAGCTGAACTAATAAATAAAAAATACATCAATTATTTTACCATTGAAAATGGTGAGGTCTTATCAGTAAAAAAAGACATCCATCAGAAATTACTCAATGATGGTATTGGATTTATGCAACGTAACGAGATAGCCATGAACGTGCTAAACAAATAGATTGTAGGTTCGAATAACGTAGCTTATTTTAAAAATCACGAATAACCCCACTACTAAACAAGAAAGGATCGGAAGATACCCTTGCGGGGTTGATATCGCCCCCCCTGGGGCAACCCAAGGCTTGCCGATGCCACTATAAGCTGGATTTATGGGTTTTCCGATAATGACCCAACTTTTGCTTATAGTGGCTAGCGCCAGCCTGAATGCGCCTACTTACCGGCCACAGGGCGCTTGTCATATACTCTTGTGCTCTTATGACACGCCGGGGAGGCGTTGATATGCAATCACAGACTCACACCTTTATCGTCAATGACAGCCCGCTGCCCTGCCTGCAGGCCGGTTCGGGCGAGCCGCTGTTGCTGATCCATGGCGCACTAGCCAACCATACCCTCTGGCTCGAACATATCGAGCAGCTCTCACGTCACTACACCGTCTATGCTCCCACCCTGCGCCACTTTGGCGAGGCGGGCAAAAACGGGCCTTTTGGTCTGGAGACTCACGCCAGTGATCTGCTTGCTCTGCTTGAACAATTGCCGTGCAGGCCAGTGCATCTGGCGGGCTGGTCATACGGGGCGGATGTTGCCCTGACCGCTGCCCTGATGGCTCCGGAGCAATTCATAAGCCTCTATCTGGTGGAGCCAGGCTGCCCGGGTGCCCTCGATGAACAGGGGATCGCTGCCTTTATGACCGATGCAGGTGCCATGTTTGGTCCCGTGTTTGGCCAGGTTGGGGAAGGCTTGCTGCAAGAGGCCGTAGCGACCCTGATCGATGGTTCGGGTGGTTATGCAGGCTATTTTGCTGCACAACCGCTCAAGTGGCAGCAGGCGCAGTTGGCAGAAGCCGATAGCCTGCCCAAACAATTGAGCCAGAGCGAGCGGCCAGATTGGTCACCCGGGCGCCTTGCCATGCTCAACATGCCCACCTGCATCGTGCAGGGCGCAGATACCAGAGCGCTGTTTGCGCTGGTCTGCGAGGCTATTGGCAACGCCATTCCCGCCTGCGATCGCTTGCAGGTGCCGCACGTAGGGCACCTCTACCCCATCGAGCAGCCCGCGCTGTTTGTGCAGCATCTGCAACGCTGGCTTGAACAGCAGGCATAAAAAAACCGGAACCCAAGGGTTCCGGTTTTTTTCATTCCAGCCGAGGCTGGCAAACCAGCAAATTAAGCCTGGTTTTTAACTTCTTTCAGACCGCGGAAAGGAGCTTTGGCACCCAGAGCTTCTTCGATACGGATCAGCTGGTTGTACTTGGCAACACGGTCAGAACGGCTCATGGAACCGGTCTTGATCTGGCCAGCAGCGGTACCAACAGCCAGGTCGGCGATGGTCGCGTCTTCGGTCTCACCGGAACGGTGGGAGATGACGGCAGTGTAGCCAGCGTCTTTGGCCATCTTGATGGCAGCCAGAGTTTCGGTCAGGGAACCGATCTGGTTGAACTTGATCAGGATGGAGTTGGCGATGCCGTTGTCGATACCGCGCTTCAGGATCTTGGTGTTGGTTACGAACAGGTCGTCACCAACGATCTGGATTTTCTTGCCCAGTTCAGCAGTCTGGTAGGCGAAACCTTCCCAGTCAGATTCGTCCAGGCCATCTTCGATGGAGACGATCGGGAACTTGGTGGTCAGGTCAGCCAGGAAGTCGGAGAAACCGTTGGAGGTGAAGACACGACCTTCACCTTTCAGGTTGTACTCTTTCTTCTCTGCGTCGTAGAACTCGGAAGCTGCGCAGTCCATAGCCAGGGTGATGTCGGTGCCCAGTTTGTAACCGGCAGCGGCAACGGCTTCAGCGATAACTTCCAGCGCTTCGGCGTTGGATTTCAGGTTCGGAGCGAAACCACCTTCGTCACCAACTGCAGTGTTGTAGCCCTTGGACTTCAGCACTTTGGCCAGGTTGTGGAACACTTCTGCGCCCATGCGAACGGCTTCTTTCAGGGTCTTGGCGCCAACCGGCTGGATCATGAACTCCTGGATGTCGACGTTGTTGTCGGCGTGCTCACCACCGTTGATGATGTTCATCATTGGCAGCGGCATGGAGTAAACACCCGGGGTGCCGTTCAGCTCGGCGATGTGGGCGTACAGCGGCATGCCTTTGGCAGCAGCGGCAGCTTTGGCGTTAGCCAGGGAAACAGCCAGGATGGCGTTGGCGCCGAACTTGGATTTGTTCTCGGTACCGTCGAGGTCGATCATGATCTGGTCAACGGTGGCCTGGTCCTTGGCATCTTTACCCAGCAGAGCTTGAGCGATCGGGCCGTTTACGGCTTCGATGGCTTTCAGCACGCCTTTACCCAGGAAACGGCTCTTGTCGCCGTCACGCAGTTCCAGCGCTTCGCGGGAACCGGTGGACGCGCCAGACGGAGCGGCTGCCATACCAACAAAACCACCTTCCAGGTGAACTTCGGCCTCAACGGTCGGGTTACCACGGGAGTCGATGATTTCACGACCGATCACTTTAACGATCTTGGACATGTGTATTTCCTCAGGTTTCGTAAAAAAACAACAAAAATATGCCAAAAAAAGCGGCTGTGGCACAGTGCCCCAACCGCATTTATTTTCAATTACTTCAAATTACGCTTCTGATACTCGCCTGCCGCCTTCACAAAACCGGCGAACAGAGCGTGGCCATCACGAGGAGTAGAGGTGAACTCCGGGTGGAACTGCGCAGCCACGAACCAGGGGTGATCCGGGATCTCGATGATTTCCACCAACTTCTTGTCGGCGGAGAGACCGGTCACTTTCAGACCTGCCGCTTCAATCTGCGGCAGCAGCTTGTTGTTTACTTCGTAACGGTGACGGTGACGCTCGTAAATGGTCGGGCTGCCGTACATCTGACGCACTTTGGAATCTTCGACCAAGTGGCAGAGCTGGGAACCCAGACGCATGGTACCGCCCAGATCGGACTTCTCGGTACGGGTCTCGACGTTGCCCTCTTCATCCACCCACTCGGTGATGAGGCCAACGACCGGATAGGCGCAATCTTTCTTGAATTCGGAGGAGTGAGCCCCTTCCATGCCCGCCACGTTGCGAGCGAATTCGATCATGGCAACCTGCATGCCGAGGCAGATACCCAGGTAGGGGATCTTGTTCTCGCGGGCATACTGGGCAGCCAGAATTTTGCCTTCCACACCGCGCTCACCGAAGCCACCCGGCACCAGGATCGCGTCCAGACCTTCCAGCAGCTCGGCGCCACGGGTCTCGATATCCTGAGAGTCGATGTACTTGATGTTGACGGAGTGACGGGTCTTGAGACCACCGTGCTTGAGCGCCTCGTTGACGGACTTGTAAGCGTCCGGCAGGGAGACGTACTTGCCGACCATACCGATGGTCACTTCACCAGTCGGGTTGGCCTCTTCGTAGATAACCTGTTCCCACTCGGACAAATCAGCCTCTTTGCACTCCAGACCGAAACGCTCGGTGAAGTAGGAGTCCAGATTCTGGGACTTGAGCAGTGCCGGGATCTTGTAGATGGAGTCGACGTCTTTCATGGAGATGACGGCGCGCTCGGGCACGTTGCAGAACAGGGCAATTTTGGCGCGCTCGTTGGCCGGAATGGCACGGTCAGAGCGGCAGATCAGCACATCCGGCTGGATACCGATGGAGAGCAGCTCTTTGACGGAGTGCTGGGTCGGCTTGGTCTTCACTTCACCGGCAGCGGCCAGGTAAGGAACCAGCGTCAGGTGCATGAACATGGCGTTGTTGCGGCCCACTTCAGCAGCCAGCTGACGAATGGCTTCGAGGAACGGCAGGGACTCGATGTCACCTACGGTACCGCCCACTTCGACGATGGCAACCTGATGGCCTTCGGCACCGGCAATCACCCGCTCTTTGATGGCGTTGGTGATGTGCGGGATAACCTGAATGGTGGCGCCCAGATAGTCACCACGACGCTCTTTACGCAGTACGTCGGCGTAGATACGGCCGGTGGTAAAGTTGTTGCGACGGGTCATCTTGGTGCGGATGAAACGCTCGTAGTGGCCCAAATCCAGATCGGTTTCGGCCCCGTCCTCGGTTACGAACACTTCACCATGCTGGGTCGGGCTCATGGTGCCCGGATCCACGTTGATGTACGGGTCCAGTTTCATGATGGTCACATCCAGACCACGGGCTTCCAGAATGGCTGCCAGAGAAGCTGCGGCAATGCCTTTGCCGAGGGATGAAACAACGCCACCAGTAACAAAAATATATTTGGTCGTCATGCTGAACCTGAAAGAAGTTTAGGGAATTTTAAGGGGTGCTTCGGGGATGAAGCAGGACGGGGAAACAGTATACCAAAAACCCCTCTCCCAAACAATGAGCAAAAATCTATCAGGCTCACCGCCCCCCCATCTTGCGCCAAATCAACTTTGCTCGGTTTCCTTCGCCTTATCCCAGGCGGCATCGAGCTTTTCGAGGGTGCAATCGGTCATTTTCAAGCCTTCTGCGGCGATTATCTGCTCAACCTGACGAAAACGACGTTCGAACTTGGCGTTGGCGCCTCGCAGTACCTGCTCCGGATCCTTGCCCAGATGACGCACCAGATTGACGGTGGCAAACAACAAGTCGCCGAGCTCGTCGCTCACCCGCGCCTCGTCCACATCGGCCATCAATGCCTCTTCCATCACCTCGTCGATCTCTTCGTGGATCTTGTCCACCACAGGCCCCAACGTCTTCCAGTCAAAGCCGACGGTGGCGCAGCGTTTCTGGATTTTGGCGGCGCGGGTCAGGGCAGGCAGCGCCTGCGGGATGTCGTCCAGCACGCTCTCTTTGTCGAGGGCCGCCCGCTCTTTGGCTTTTTCTGCTTCCCAGTTCGCTTTTACCGCTTTCTCGTCGCCAAGGTCTGCATCGGAAAAAACGTGGGGATGACGGCGAATGAGCTTTTCACTCACCGTATCGACGATATCGGCGAAGTCGAACAAGCCCCGCTCTTTACCCAGCTGGGCGTAAAACACCACATGAAACAGCAGGTCGCCCAGCTCCCCTTTCAGCCCCTGCCAATCCTCGGTCTCGATGGCATCGGCCACCTCATAGGCCTCTTCCAGAGTGTGCGGCACTATGGTCTGGAAGTCCTGTTTCAGATCCCAGGGGCAGCCGTTTTGCGGATCGCGCAGGCGGGCCATGATATCGAGCAATTGAGAGAGGTCATAACGTTGGGACATGGGATATTCGCTTTCGATTCGTTCAAAAAGGGTCGTAAATGCAGACCGGCCACTGGGGCCGGTCGGTTCAATATCAAAGCCGCTTGGCGCTGATCACGTCGTTAAGCTGACTGAGCTTGGCCAACGCCCGGTTGAAGGCATTGATGTTGTAAATCTCCAGCTCCATGTCGATCTCCGCGGTCTGCTCGCGCACGTTGGAACGTGAGCGCACCCCCATCACATTGATCTTCTCGTTGGCCAGCACGGTAGTGATATCGCGCAGCAGGCCGGAACGATCGTTGGAGATGATCCGGATGGTGAGGCCGTAACCGCCGGAGTAGTTCTCCCCCCACACCGCATCGATCAGCCGCTCCGGGTTGCGACGGGAAAGCTCTTTCAACTGCTCGCAATCTTCCCGGTGGATCGAAACGCCACGCCCCATGGTGATAAAGCCCTGAATGGAGTCCCCAGGGATCGGCTGACAGCAGCGGGCAATATGGGTCATCAGGTTGCCGACCCCTTCCACCACTATGTGGTCTTTGGGCTTGTGGCGCATCGGCGCATTGGCCTTCTGCTCCAGCTTCTCCAGCAGGCGGCGATCTTCCTCTTCCGCCGTCGGCTTGTTGTAACAGGTGTCGAGATAGTTGAGCACCTGGTTGATGCGGATATCGCCGCTGCCGATACCGGCCAGCAGATCGTCGGTGCTCTCCAGATTGAATCGCCGCAGCATGTTGCCCTTGTCGATCTTGGACATGCTGAGGTTGTGGCGATCCAGCTCCTTCTCGAACAGCTCGCGACCGGCCACGATATTCTTGTCCCGATCCAGTTTTCTGAACCAGGTCGCCACCTTGGCCCGCGCCCGGCTGGAACGCAGGAAGCCTGCGTTGGGGTTCATCCAGTCGCGGCTCGGGTTCGGCTCTTTCTGGGTGATCACCTCCACCTGATCGCCGGTCTGCAGCGCATAGGTGAACGGCACGATGCGGCCGTCAATCTTGGCGCCGATGCAGCGGTGACCGATCATGCTGTGGACGTGATAGGCAAAATCAAGCGGGGTTGCGCCCGCCGGCAGGTCGATGACATCCCCTTTCGGGGTGAAGACGTAGACTCTGTCCTCGAACACCTGACTGCGCAGATCTTCCAGCAGGGAGCCGCTCTCGGAGAGATCCTCCTGCCAGGCGAGCAGCTTGCGCAGCCACTCGATCTTGTCTTCGAAGGTGTTGGCCTTGCCGCCAGCCTGTGCCCCTTCCTTGTAGCGCCAGTGCGCCGCGACGCCGAGCTCGGCATCCTGATGCATCTGGTCGGTACGGATCTGGATCTCGACCGTCTTGCCCTCAGGCCCCACCACTACGGTGTGGATCGACTGATAGCCGTTGGGTTTGGGGTTGGCGACATAGTCGTCAAACTCGCGAGGAATGTGGTGGAACTGGGTGTGCACGATACCGAGCGCCGCATAGCAATCCTGCAGCCGCTTGGTCACTACCCGCACCGCGCGCACGTCGAACAACTCGTTGAATTCGAGGTGCTTCTTCTGCATCTTGCGCCAGATGCTGTAGATGTGTTTCGGCCGACCGTACACCTCGGCGTCAACCCCCGCCTCTTTCAGCCCATTACGCAGGGATTGCACAAACTCGCGGATGTAGCGCTCGCGATCGAGCCGCTTCTCGTCGAGCTGCTTGGCGATCTGTTTGTAGGTATCCGGGTGCAGGTAACGGAAGGCGAGATCTTCCAGCTCCCACTTGAGCTGGCCGATACCCAGACGGTTGGCGAGCGGTGCATAGATATTGGTGATCTCCTGGGCCATCAGCACCCGGGTCTCTTCATCTGCCGTCTTCGCTTCCCGCAGGCAGGCGATCCGCTCCGCCAGCTTGATCACCACGGCGCGCACATCCTCGACCATGGCGAGCAACATGCGACGCACGTTGTCGACCTGCTCCGGCGAGGTTTCGCTGCGATGGAGGGTTTGCAGGGAGCGGATGGCCTCCATCTCCAGCACCCCTTCCACCAGCTTGGCGATCTTGGAGCCGAAATCCTCGTCCATCCGCTCCTGGCTGATGAGACCGGCTTCGACGAAGGGGTAGATAATGGCCGCTTTGAGGGTACCAATATCCATGCTGAGCATCTGCAGGATGCCCACCATTTCGATGCCGCGTACCAGCAGCTTGCTGGTCAGCGCCTCGTCACCGAGCGTCAGACAATACTGGTAGACGGTTCGCAGCTGATCCTTTTCACTGTCACTCAAGGAGAGCGAGCTGACCCACTCTTCCAGGGTGAAGTTGTCTTTCAAATGAATATCGCGAACCGCAACCATGGTATCAATCCTTTAAATTATCGGGCCGAAAGCTGTCACTTTCTCCCCTCATGAGATTGCCTCAAATGGGGATATCCAGCGCACTTTTCAAGGC
This sequence comes from Aeromonas sp. Y293-4, assembly GCF_027705905.1. NCBI lineage: Bacteria > Pseudomonadati > Pseudomonadota > Gammaproteobacteria > Aeromonadales > Aeromonadaceae > Aeromonas > Aeromonas sp. Y293-4. The sequence continues at coordinate 64,682 of NZ_JAPDCI010000004.1, forward strand.
ATATTGTCCAGAAAGACAATAGAGCGCGCCAACAGGCCCTGCCGAACGACGAGGGTCTAGATTACCCCAATCACACCAGCTCAAACAGCCGCAGACATGCCGGATTACATATCCGCATCGCCGAACTGATGAGTCATTTACTCCCGTTCAAACAGCGCCATGGACTCCAGATGACCGGTGTGAGGGAACATGTCGAGCATGCCGAGGCGCACCAGACGGTAACCCCCTTTCACCAGTACCTGACTGTCCCGCGCCAGGGTGACCGGGTTACAGGAGACGTAGACCACCCGCTTGGGTGAAAGTTTCACGACGTGTCCCATCACTTCCAGCGCGCCGGGGCGAGCCGGATCCAGCAGCACCAGATCAAACCCTTCCCGCGCCCAGGACATGCCGACTATGTCATCGCTCAGGTCGGCTTTGTAGAAACGGGCATTGGTGATGCCATTGCGACGGGCGTTCTCTTCGGCCCGCTGCACCATGGCCAGTTCACCTTCCACACCCACCACTTCGCGAGCCTGACGGGCCAGCGGTAGGGTGAAGTTGCCGATACCGCAGAAGAGATCGAGCACCTTGTCATCCTTGCTCGCCCCGAGCCATGTCAGCGCCTGCTCAACCATGCTCTGGTTGATGGGGCCGTTGACCTGAATGAAATCACCGGGAGCAAATGCAAGAGACAGGCCATCCAGCGAGTAGGATGGGGAAAATTGTTGCTGCAGCGCTTCGATGCGATCATCCGCCGCCTGCAGATAGAGGTCGATCCCCTGCGCTTTTGCAAACTCCACCAGCAGGGCGCGATCCGCCTCATTGGGGCGGCCGGTGTGGCGCAGCAGCATCATGATCCCCTGCTCGGCCTGGATTAGCTCCGCATGGCCGAGCTCGCGCTGGCTCTTGAGGCGATTGAGGCATTCACGCAGCGGGGCAATCAGCGCAGAGAGCGGCTCGGCCAGTACCGGGCACCCTTCGATTTCCACCAGATCGTTGCTGTTGCGACGGCGGAAACCAACCCGGGTGCAGCGACCGTTTTTGTCAAATTTGATGGCCAGACGACAGACCCGGCGGTAGGCACGATCTTCACCGGTCAGTACCGGCTCCAGCGCCGGCGCCTTGATGTTGCCCAACCGCTCGAACAGGCTGACCAGTCCGGCCGCCTTGGCCGCTTGCTGATCGGCAACCGACATGTGCTGGGCACTGCAACCGCCGCACTCGCGATAGTGGCTGCAAAAGGGGGCGATACGATTGGCCGCCGGGGTCACCACCTGTTGCAAGGCGGCGTGACCATACTGCTTTTTCTCTTCGGTGATGCGTGCCTTGACGGTCTCGCCGGGCAGTGCCCCTTCGACAAAGATCGCCTTGCCCTGATGGCGACCAATACCGACGCAGTGGTGATCGAGGGTGTCTATCGTAAATTCAATGCGTTGGAGCTGAGTGGACTTCTTTTGGGGCTTGAAAAACTGGGCCATAAAACTTGGTGCCTATAGGTGGCTATGTCATGATTGTGGAATCTGCTGCCGGGTATTGTCCCACAAGAATAATAGTATGACCAAATACGGCCACAGAGCCCGTGTATTGCCATCAACCCTATCGCCAACCCTGTTCACTGGTGGCCTGTTCGTATGACCAAATATGGCCTGAGAGCACGCGTTCTCGCCTTCACCATCCTGCCAACCCTGATCATCGGTGGCCTGATGGCCGGTTACTTCACCTTCCACCGCTACCAGCAGCTGGAAAACAACCTCATTGATCAGGGGATCAACATTATCGAACCGCTGGCGATCGCCAGTGAATACGGGATGACCCAGCACAGCCGAGAATCCCTCAAGCGGCTGATTGGCCTGACCCATCGCAAGAACTCCCCCTTCATCAAGTCCATCGCGGTTTTCACCCAGGACAACCAGCTGTTCGTCACCTCGAACTACCACCGGGATTTCACCCGGCTCAGGCTGCCCGATGGCGAGCCAATTCCGGATCTGACCAGCGTGACGTTTCAGGGGGATGACATCATTTTGCGCACCCCGATCCAGGCTGAAACCAGTCTGGATGGCTTCCCGCTGCCCAGCGATGTGGAGCCCCCGATGATCGGCTACATCTCGATGCAGATGGCGACCGACAGGGCCATGCTGCTGCAGTACCGCGACACCTTCTTTGCGGTGATCATGGTGCTCATCGGGGTCGCCTTCAGTACCCTGTTTGGCTTCCGGCTGGTCAAGAGCGTGACCCAACCCATCACCAACATGGTGCAGGCGGTGCACAAGATCAGGGAGGGGCGGCTCGATACCCGGGTCAGCGGCCAACTCACCGGCGAGCTGGATATGCTGAAAAACGGCATCAACGCCATGGCCAAGGCGCTCTCCGAATATCACGAAGAGATGCAGCAGAATATCGATCAGGCTACGTCTGACCTGCGCGAAACCCTCGAGCAGATAGAGATCCAGAACGTCGAGCTCGACATGGCCAAGAAGCGGGCGCAGGAGGCGGCGCGGGTCAAGTCGGAGTTTCTGGCCAACATGTCCCACGAGCTTCGTACACCGCTCAACGGGGTCATCGGTTTTACCCGCCAGCTGCTGAAAACCAGCCTGACCCCGAGCCAGACCGACTACATGCAGACCATCGAGAAATCGGCGCGCAACCTGCTTGGCATCATCAACGACATCCTCGACTTCTCTAAGCTGGAAGCGGGCAAGCTGCAGCTGGAGCATATCCCGTTCAGCCTGCGCGACACCCTCAACGAGACCATGCACCTGCTCGGCCCCAGCGCCCACGACAAGCAGCTGGAGCTCTCCCTGCGGGTGGATGCCGATGTGCCGGATTACCTCACCGGCGACCCCATGCGTCTGCAACAGGTGCTGACCAACCTCACCGGCAACGCCATCAAGTTCACCGAACAGGGCAACGTGGATGTCCATATCGAGCAGACCGGCAGTGGCAACCACAAGGTGAGGCTCAACGTCCAGATCCGCGATACCGGCATCGGCATCTCCCAGGAGCAGCAACATCAGCTGTTCCAGGCCTTCAATCAGGCCGACTCCTCCATCTCCCGCCGTTATGGCGGCACGGGCCTGGGCCTCGTCATCACCCAGAAGCTGGTGCAGCAGATGGGCGGCCAGATCCGCTTTGAATCGGAGCTCGGCAAGGGCTCTATCTTCTCGTTCAGTCTGGATGTGGAGGTCTCCCCCCTGCCCCAGACCGATCAACTGCCGCTGGATCGGATCCGTGGCAAACGGCTCTGGCTGCTGGAGCCGGATCCCTTCGCTCAAGCCTCTCTGCTCGCCCTGCTGGCGGAGTGGCACCTCGACGCACACCCACTGACCAGCGATGATCCCTGGCCCGAGATGAGCGAGCAGGAGATGGTGATCATCGGCAGCAGCCCCCTGCATACGCCGCAGCAGGTGATCGGCCGTCTCGACAGACTGAACGGCCAGCAGCAGAACACCATAGTGCTGCTCAGCAGCCACGAGCCGGCGCTCTATGAAGCGATGCTGGCCCATGGCGCCCAGCACTGTCTCTCCAAACCGGTCAACCACCGCAAGCTGCTGCACGCCCTGCTCTCGCCGGAATCGAGCCGCCAGAAGCTGCCCGCCCAGCCTGCGCCGCGCCAGTTGCAGCCCATCAAGGTGCTGGCGGTGGATGACAACGCCGCCAACCTCAAGCTGATCGCCGCCATGCTCAAGGAGATGGTGAGTCAGGTGGTGGTGTGCAAAAACGGCAAGGAGGCGGTCAAGCAGGCACAGAGCCAGCCGTTCGACATCATCTTCATGGATATCCAGATGCCGATCATGGATGGCATCAGTGCCACCCAGGCGATCCGCAACCAGTCCCTCAACACCACCACCCCGATCGTGGCGGTGACTGCCCACGCCATTCCCGGAGAGCGAGAGCGGCTGATCCGGCAGGGGATGGACGACTACCTGGCCAAGCCCATCGACGAGAGCATGCTGGCCCAGCTCATCACCGACTTTGCCCATCGCCGCCACCAGAATAATGGTGCCCAACAGATCGACTGGGCACTGGCGGTGCGGCAAGCGGCAGGGAAAGAGCATCTCGCCAGAGAGATGCTGACCATGCTGCTGGCCAGTTTTGACGAGGTCGAGCCGGTGCTGGATAGCGCACTGGCGGGCGAAATTGAAGATAGCGAGGTGCTGGCCCAGCTCCATCGCCTCAACGGCGGCTGTGCCTATTCCGGGGTACCGGGACTGCAACGGTTGCTCTCCCAGCTGGAGCAACAGCTGCGTGACGGCGTGCCGGTCAGCGAGCTGGAACCCGAGCTGCTGGAGCTGCAAGATGCGCTGGAACTGGTGCGCCAGGAGGCGCCCCGCTATCTCGGCAAAGCTTGATGAGCTTGACCTGAACTGTATCGGCCCCTGCTTTTTCTGACGCGAGGGCTGCCAGATGGTAAAGTTGCGCCGTTTACACAGGAGTCAGCATGACCAACAACGATATTCTGCGCCGTCTGCGCTACGCCCTCACCATCAGCAACGACCAGATGGTCGAGATGTTTGCCAAGGGCAACCTGACAGTCACTCACGCCCAGCTGCACAGCTGGTTGATGAAAGAGGCGGCGGAAGGTGAAGAGCAAGAGGCAGGCTATGTCGCCTGTCCCGACTCGGCTCTGAGCCAGTTCCTCGACGGTTTCATCATCGCCCGCCGCGGCGTGCGGGAAGATGCACCGGCCCAGGTGATCCCGAACCGGATCAACAACAACATGATCTTGCGCAAGCTGCGCATCGGTCTCAACTTCAAGGAAGAGGATATGCTCGGCACCCTCAAGCTAGCCGACTTCAACCTCTCCAAGTCCGAGCTCAGTGCCCTGTTCCGCTCCAAGGATCACAAGCACTATCAGGATTGCGGGGATCAGATCCTGCGCAACTTCCTGATCGGTCTCACGGCCAAATACCGCGGCTAACCAGCCGCGCGACTGACCAGACAGGGCCTTCGACATGTGCCAGCGACTCACTCCTCCCACGCTCAGCAGACTGGCTGTGGCAGGGGGATGGCGCTGGCGCTGTCTTCTTCCCCTCTTCTTTCTGCCACTGGTTCTGCTGCTGGGTGGTTGTACTTCGTCCGAATACCAGCTCTCTACCCGCTATCAGAGCGCCAACCAGAATGAGCGGATCGCCTTTCTGATCCTTCACTACACCGACGAAGACGATGCCAATTCCTTGCGCCTGCTGACCGAGCCGGAGCACAAGGTGAGCGCCCACTACCTGATCCCCCGCGACAGCCACGAGACCCCGCTACCGGTCTATCAGCTGGTGCCGGACAGCGCGCGCGCCTGGCATGCCGGACGCAGCCGTTGGCACCAATATGCCGGGCTCAATGCCAGCTCCCTTGGCATCGAGATCGTCAACCTCGGCTATCCAGCGGAAGATGAGCCGCTGGCCCCCGATGCCCGCCGCTGGCAACCCTATACCCCGCAGCAGATTGCCGCCGTCGGCGCCCTCAGCCGGGAGCTGGCCGCCCGCTACCAGATTCCACCGACCCAGGTGCTGGGCCACAGTGATGTCGCCCCCGAGCGCAAGCAGGATCCCGGTCCCCACTTCCCCTGGCGCCAACTCTATCTGACGTACGGAGTCGGCGCTTGGCCAGATGAAGGTCGGGTGGCCGAGTTACTGGCCAGCCCCTTGCCCGATTGGGATGCAGCCATGTGGCAACAGCAACTGGCCCGCTATGGCTATGGCCTGCCCCAGACTGGCCAGTGGGATGAGCAGAGCCGCGCCGTCATGGGCGCCTTTCAGCTCCACTTTCGCGCCAGCAGGGTCGATAGCAAACCGGACCGCGAGTGTCAGGCCATCCTGATGGCGCTGCTCGAAAAATACTTCCCCTAATACTCATCCATTGCCCCTGTTGCTGCGTACTGTTTGATAGCCTTTAGCTATCAAACAGTTAGGCACAAGCAATTGTCCCTGCATTTTGCAAGGCGTTACTCTGACTGCGTTCCGAAAGAGAATTTAAAACCGATTTCCAAATCTGGAGGTGAATGATGAAAAGCCCGATTGGTCTTGATACTGCTCAATCACAAGCCCTGGCAGCCGAGTTGAACAAATTGCTGGCCAGCTACCAGATCCTCTACATGAACGTGCGCGGCTTCCACTGGAATATCCGTGGTAACCAGTTCTTCGAACTGCACCTGAAATTTGAAGAGATTTACAACGACCTGCTGCTGAAAGTCGATGCGTTGGCCGAGCGGATCCTGACCCTGGATGGCGTGCCGATGCACAGCTTCAGTGACTACCTGAAAGTCTCTGCCATCCCGGAGCAAAAAGGGCTGCACGATGGCCGCGCCTGTGTCGAATCCCTGCTGGATAGCTTCCGCGAACTGCTGGTTGCCCAGCGCCGTATTCTGGGCCAGGCCGCCGAAGCCGGTGATGAGGGCACGGCCTCCATCCTCTCCGACTATGTGCAGCAGCAGGAAAAACTGGTCTGGATGCTGCGCGCTTATCTGGCCTGATAGTGAACCAAGCCGACTACAGCGTACGTATGCTGGCTTGAGTAAGTACCGGGCCGAAAGCTCCTGACCAGACCACGGCCCAATCCGTCTGATTGTTATGTTCTGTTGCAAACCTGAGTTGTCTCTCCTTTTATCCACCCGCTTGCCGCCCTGTTTGGGCGGCTTTTTTTTGTTTTTGATCTGCATCAAGGGAACCTTAATTGGCAAATTGAATGCCTATTAAGTTTTTCGCGAGAGGAATAGAATCACCACAAAACAGACAACTGAAATGTCCAATTAGGAGAGGCATGATGTTTTGTGTGCAATGTGAACAGACAATTCGTACCCCGGCAGGCAACGGCTGTGCCTACGCACAAGGTATGTGCGGCAAGACGGCGGAAACCTCGGATCTGCAGGATGTGCTGATCTACACCCTGCAGGGGCTCAGCGCCTGGGCGCTGGCCGCCCGCGAGCAGGGCATCATAGATCGCGAGATCGATGCCTTCGTGCCCAAGGCCTTCTTCGCCACCCTCACCAACGTCAACTTCGACTCGAATCGCATCGTGGCCTACGTCAATCAGGCCCTCGCTTATCGCCAGCAGCTGGCCGATCGTCTGGCCGCCATGGCGGTGCAGGTGAACGACTTGCCACAGTCCGCTTATTTCGAGCCCGGTGCCGAGCTGCTGGAACAACTTGCCCATGCCGCGCCAGCCTCCCCCAATCGGGGCAAGAACGAGGTGAACGAAGACATCATGGGGCTGCGTCTGCTCTGCCTCTACGGCCTCAAGGGCGCCGCCGCCTACATGGAGCACGCCCGGGTGCTGGCTCAGCAGAGTGACGAGGTGGCCGCCGAATTCCACCGCATCATGAGCTGGCTCAGCACAGACCCGAGCGAAATGGGTCGGCTGTTCAGCTGTGCCATGGAGATCGGTCAGCTCAACTTCAAAATCATGGAGATGCTGGATCTCGGTGAAACCAGCGCCTTCGGCCATCCGGAGCCGACCCGGGTCAGAGTCACCCCCATCCCCGGCAAGTGCATTCTGGTCTCCGGCCACGACATGATGGATCTCAAGCTCATTCTGGAGCAGACCAAGGGGACCGGCATTCATGTCTACACCCACGGCGAGATGCTGCCCGCGCTGGCCTACCCCTTCTTCAAGCAGTACCCCCATCTGGTGGGTAACTACGGCTCCGCCTGGCAAAACCAGCAGAAGGAGTTTGCCAACTTCCCGGGCGCCGTGGTGATGACCTCCAACTGCATCATCGACCCGAATGTGGGCAACTACTCGGATCGCATCTTCACCCGCTCCATCGTCGGCTGGCCGGGCGTCACTCATCTAGAGGGGGATGATTTCTCCGCCGTGATCGCCAAGGCCCAAGCGCTGGAAGGCTTCAAGCACACCGAGCTCGAGCACTTCATCACCATCGGCTTTGCCCGCAACGCCCTGATGCAGGCCGCACCCGCGGTGATCGAGAAGGTCAAAGCCGGAGAGATCAGCCACTTCTTCCTGGTGGGTGGCTGTGATGGCGACAAGGCCGAGCGCGCCTACTTCACCGAGTTTGCCAAGGCGGCGCCGCGTGACAGCCTGCTGCTCACCCTGGGCTGCGGCAAGTACAAGTTCAACAAGCTCGACTTTGGCGACATCGGCGGCATTCCGCGTCTGCTGGACGTGGGTCAGTGCAACGATGCCTACTCCGCCATTCAGTTGGCGCTGGCACTCTCCGAGGCGTTCGAGTGCGGGGTCAACGATCTGCCGCTGACGCTGGTGCTCTCCTGGTTCGAGCAAAAAGCCATCGTTATTCTGCTCACCCTGCTCTCCCTCGGGGTGAAGGACATTCGTACCGGCCCGACCGCCCCCGCCTTCCTCACCCCGGCTCTGCTCAAGGTGCTGGAAGAGCAGTTCGGTCTGAAAGGGACCACCACGGCCGAGGCTGACTTGGCCGAGATCCTGGCGGCCTGATCGGCACCTCATGTTGTAAGCGTTTGGCGAGCCGCCCGGCTCGCCTTTTTTCTGGACCCGGCTTTTTCACCAGACGTTTTTCAACCCGCTTCAAACCTAAGGAGCCTTGTGATGACCTCTCTCACGCTCACCTGCATTGGCCGCCAACAGAACACCCATGACGTGGTGAGCTGGCAACTGGTGCCGCTTTCCGGCAGCCTTCCTCCCGTACTGGCTGGCCAGTGCATCACCCTGCACACCGAGATCGACGGCCAGCCGGTGTGCCGCGCCTATACCCTCTCCTCCAGCCCGCAGGATGCATGCTGGCAGGTCACCATCAAGGATGTGGGACGGGTCTCCCGCCATCTGCACCAGACCCTGCAAGTGGGAGACAAGATCCGGGTGGATGGTCCCTTTGGCGACTTCAACCTGACCACCTTGCCTTGCGAACGGCCACTGCTGCTCAGTGCCGGTTCCGGCATCACCCCCATGTGGGCAATGTTGCAGGACGAGCTGGCCAAACGGCCGGATGCCGATATCCGCTTTATTCACAGCGCCCGCTCGCCAGCAGATGTGATCTTCGCAGATGACTTGGCTGCATTGGCCGAAGCCCATCCCGGTGTACGGCATGCCCTGATACTGGAAGAGGCGCCAACGGCTCATCCCTGGGTGGGCCGACTCACCCCCGCCATGCTGGCCGAGCTGGCCCCGGATCTGCGCGAACGCCATGTCTATCTCTGCGGCCCAGCCCCCTATATGGCGGCGGTCAAAACCATGCTGACAGAGCTGGGACTGCCGCCGGAGCAGTTGCATCAGGAGTCTTTTGGCCTTCCTCCAGCAGAGCCTGCCACCACCACCAGCGACCACTTCTGGCTGACCCTGAAAAAGAGCGGCAAAAAGGTGAAGATCCTGCCGGGTCAGACCCTGCTGGCGGCTCTGGAAGCGGCGGGCGAAACCATGATGGCGGCTTGTCGCGCTGGGGTATGTGGCAGCTGTCGTTGCACCACCACAGGTGACATCGAGCGCCAGAGCGTGATGACCCTGAGTGCTCAGGATCTGGAGAGCGGCGTTGCTCTGGCCTGCTCCTGCACCGCGAAAGGGGATATCAGTCTCGATTATTGAGGCGTGGTGCAGGCTTTTGTGAGGTGCGGTGAAGGCGTCATCGGTATCCCAACCTTTTCCCAAGTAGACAGGGGCGCTAGACTCTGCCCCAGTTTCACCAGAACACGGGATAAAAAATGACAATACTGGTCACAGGGGGCGCTGGCTATATCGGCTCCCATACCTTGGTTGAACTCTTGAACGTCGGGCAGCAGGTCGTGGTACTCGACAACCTCTCCAACTCCTCACCGGAGTCACTCAAGCGGGTCGAGCAGATCACCGGCAAGCCGGTCACCTTCGTCGAAGGGGATGTGCTGGACAGAGCCTGCCTGCAGCAGCTGTTTGCCAACCACCAGATCGAATCGGTCATCCACTTCGCTGGCCTCAAGGCGGTCGGAGAGTCGAGCCAGATCCCGCTCACCTACTACCAGAACAACATCAGCGGCACTCTGGTGCTGTGCGAAGAGATGGCCAAGGCTGGCGTTTTCCGGCTGGTATTCAGCTCCTCGGCCACCGTCTATGGCGATCCCGCCTCGGTACCGCTGCGGGAAGATTTCCCCACCAGCGCCACCAACCCCTATGGTCGCTCCAAGCTGATGGTGGAGGAGATCCTGCGCGATCTCGCCAAATCCGATCCCCGCTGGGCTATCGTACTGCTGCGTTACTTCAACCCGGTCGGCGCCCACGAGAGCGGCCTGATTGGTGAAGATCCCAACGGCATCCCAAACAACCTGTTGCCCTATATCAGCCAGGTGGGTGTCGGCAAGCTCAAGGAGCTGGGGGTATTTGGCAACGACTACCCGACCCCGGATGGCACCGGCGTACGTGACTACATCCATGTGGTGGATCTCGCCATCGGCCACCTGAAAGCACTGGCGCGCATCAAGAGCGACACCGGCGTCTTCACCTACAACCTGGGCACAGGTCAGGGCTACTCGGTACTGGAGATGGTCAAGGCGTTTGAAGCGGCCAGCGGCCGACCCATTCCCTACCAGATCAAACCCCGTCGCCCGGGCGACATCGCCGAGTGCTGGGCAGAGCCAACGCTGGCCCGTGCCGAGCTGGGCTGGCAGGCAGAACGCGGTCTGGAGCAGATGATGGTCGATACCTGGCGCTGGCAAAGCAACAACCCGAACGGCTATCAAAGCTGATCTCTCGCGGGTGGATAACAAAACGCCCCGACATTTTCATGTCGGGGCGTTTTATTTTGCGACATTCAATCAGTGGGTCTGACTGCGCAGCAGCGGCACACGGGCCAATCGGGGGGCGATGCGGTTTATCAGCCGATCCGCCAGCGGGGTCAGCAGCAACCAGGGCAGACAGAGGGTCGCCAGCCCCAGCGCGCCGACGTAGACATCGGTAAACCAGTGAGCACCAGCCAGAATGCGCGGCGCGGAGAAGATCGGCACCATCAGCAATGCGGTGACTCCCGCCCAGCGCGGCAGATAGCGCAGGGCAAAACCGGCGAAGATCATCAGGAACAGGGCGTGATCCCCGGGGAAGCTATCACCGGAAGAGTCCTTGGTCGGAATACCGCTGATCTGGGTCACCCGCAGCGCATCGGCCACCATCAGGGTCGGGCTGGGTCGCTCCACCGGCAATCTGTGACCAAGCTGGTTGATCACCAGTGCACTTAGCAGCATCACTATGCCCATCGCCACCAGCTGGCGACGACCAGCAATATCACGGGCAAAGAAACAGCGAGCCAGGATCAATCCCATGCAGCCAAGCACCACCAGATCGAACAGCCGGTTGTTGGTGATGGCCACCAGATCGGCCCACAAAGGTGACTGCCCGAGCCAGCCGTTAACGGTGTGAAAAATCGCGAGATCCCACTGATCCCAGGGACCATGGGCGGGCAGCGCAGCCCAACTGATGGCCACCAGACCACCGACCAGATAGCAAAGCAGGAACTTGCCCATGAGGACTCTCCTTTGGAAAAGGGCGATATCGTAAAACTGTTGAGTGCGTCACAAAAACGAAGAATTGTAAGAAAGTGCGACACAAAATCAAGCCTCAAATAAAACCGAATGGTTTGCCCTCCTCTTTCATTGCTGTTCGGGCTACTGAGTTTTACTCCCAGCCCCCCGGTCTGTGGGCCTCTCACCATGAGTGCGGCTTGTGCCACTACCGCAACACACCCTAGAATGCGCACTTCCCTTTACTGCGAAAGGAAGCGGTATGCATATTCACATTCTCGGGATCTGCGGCACCTTTATGGGTGGTCTGGCGGTGTTGGCAAAACAGCTTGGTTACCGGGTGACCGGTTCAGACGCCAACGTCTATCCCCCCATGAGCACCCAGCTCGAGCAACAGGGCATCGAACTGACCGAAGGCTATGATCCTTCCCAGCTTGATCCGGCGCCGGATCTGGTGGTGATTGGCAACGCCATGAGCCGCGGTAACCCCTGTGTTGAATATGTGCTGGATCGCAATCAGCCCTACATCTCCGGCCCCCAGTGGCTGCTGGAGCACGTGCTGCAAGATCGCTGGGTACTGGCCGTTGCCGGCACCCACGGCAAAACCACCACCGCCAGCATGCTGGCCTGGGTGCTGGAGTACGCCAAGCTGGAGCCCGGTTTCCTTATTGGCGGCGTGCCGGGCAACTTCCCGGTCTCGGCCCGCCTCGGCTCTGCCCCCTTCTTCGTCATCGAAGCGGACGAGTATGACTGCGCCTTCTTCGACAAGCGCTCCAAGTTCGTCCACTACCACCCGCGCACCCTGGTGATGAACAACCTGGAGTTCGACCACGCCGATATCTTCCCGGATCTCGCCGCGATCCAGCGCCAGTTCCACCACCTGATGCGTACCGTGCCGAGCAACGGCCGGGTGCTGTTCCCGCAAGCGGATGACAACCTCACCGCCGTTCGCAAGATGGGCTGCTGGAGCGAAGTGGAGCTGGTGGGTCAGGATGACGCCAAGTGGAAAGCGGTCAAGCTGGCCAATGACGGCTCCGCCTTCGAGGTGTGGCTGGATGGCGAAAAACAGGGCGAGGTGCACTGGGAGTGTATCGGCGAGCACAACGTCAACAATGGTCTGATGGCCATCGCTGCCGCACGTCATGCTGGCGTGATGGTGGAGCATGGCATCGCGGCGCTCTGCCAGTTCAAATCCCCCAAGCGACGGATGGAGCTCAAGGGCGAGGTAGCTGGCATCAGTGTCTATGACGACTTTGCCCACCACCCCACCGCCATCGAGACCACCCTCGGCGGCCTGCGCGCCAAGGTAGGCGGCTCACGTATTCTGGCGGTGCTGGAGCCACGCTCCAACACCATGAAGCTGGGGGTTCACAAGGAGGAGCTGGCTGGCTGCTTCGATGGCGCCGACGAGGTGTTCTTCTTCCAACCCCCCAACATCGGCTGGGATCTCGGCGAGGTGACGGCCCATATGACCCGTCCGGCCAAGGTATTCAACGATCTGGAGACCCTGATCAATCGGCTGGTGGCCGAGAGCCGCGATGGCGACCATATTCTGATCATGAGCAACGGCGGCTTTGGCGGCATTCATGACAAGCTGATCGCCCGCCTCAAGGATTACCACGGCGAACTATGAACAAAACGATCACCCTGGCGCTGACCGGTGCCTCCGGCGCCCCCTACGCCCTGCGCCTGCTCCAGTGTCTGGTGCAGGCGGACTATCGGGTCTATCTGCTCGCCTCCTCGGCAGCTCGTGTGGTGCTTAAAACCGAGCAGCAGCAGGATTGGCCGGGCTCGCCGAAAGAGCTCTCTGCCTATCTTTGTCGCCAATATGGCGCCAAGGAGGGGCAGATTGTCGCCTGCGGCAAGGAGGAGTGGTTCTCGCCGGTCGCCTCCGGTTCGGCCGCGCCCAAACAGATGGTGGTCTGCCCCTGCTCTATGGGCACCGTCTCGGCCATTGCCAACGGCACCTCCGACAACCTGCTGGAACGGGCGGCGGATGTGGTAATCAAGGAGCGCGGCCAACTGATCCTGGTGCCCCGCGAAACCCCCTTCTCGGCGATCCATCTGGAGAACATGCTGAAACTGGCACGGCTCGGGGTGACCATCATGCCCGCTGCCCCCGGTTTCTATCATGAGCCGAAAAGCATCGCCGATCTGGTGGACTTTATGGTCGCCCGCATCCTCGATCATCTGGGTGTCGAGCATGAGTTGACCCACCGCTGGGGCTATGGCCACCACTGAGCGGACCGCCATATCCGGCCATAAAAAAACGGCGCCACTCAATGAGTGACGCCGTTTTTTCGTTAAGCCGTGTTAGCGAGCCTGAATTGGCGCCGTCACGTACTTGAACAGGAAATCAGTCACCTCTTGGCGCGCCGGGCGCTGAGGTTGATTGATCATCTGCATCATCACATAGCCAAAACCGGTCAAAGAGCGGGCCAGATCCTGTGCTGACAGCACGCTGGTGATCTCCCCTGCATCCATGGCGGTTTGCAGCTCGCTGGCGATCAGCTCAAGGCAGTGATCGAGCAGCCGGGTATAGCGGGGCCATACCTCTTCCCGAACCGATGAGCTCCACTCCAGCCAGATACCGGCATAATCCGGTTGATCGTAGGCGGCATCGACAGAGAGGCGTACATGACGCTGGATCTTGTCGAAAATGGAGCCCTGGTCACCGTATGCCTGCGACAGCATCTGGTTCACAAAGCGTTCGATCTCGGCCAGCACCTCATCTACCAACTCCTCGCGGGTGTTGAAATAGTTGAAGACGGTAGCCACAGAGACCTTGGCCTGTTCGGCTATCTCGGCGTGACCTGCACGGCCAATGCCGCGACGGGAGAACACCTCGATGGCACATTCCATCAATTGGGAGCGACGAGCTTCCGGCGACAGCCGGGTACGACGTCTTATTTCTGCGCGTGGTTCCATAGTTTTTATCATCTAATAGTTATTGATTATGGTGTTTATAGTATTTTAACTAATCATGCCTGAGTGCCTGCTAACTCTATCAATTAAAATAAGCCGATAAAAGCACCACGTATCTCTAGCACCCTTCAACATGAGTGGTAGAATCATCGGTTTTGATATTCATGAACGGCCAAATCCCCTTTGGCCTTATGGGAGTAAGTGATGAAACACACCGTCGAGGTGATGATCTCCGAGGCTGAAGTAGCCGCCCGGATCGCCAAATTGGGTGAAGAGATCACCGCCCGCTATCAGGGTTCTGACGAAGTCGTGATGATTGCGTTGCTGCGCGGTTCCTGCATCTTCCTGGCCGACCTCTGCCGCCAGTGCAAGCTGCCCATCACCCTGGACTTCATGACCGCCTCCAGCTACGGCTCCGGCATGCACAGCACCCGTGACGTCCGCATCCTCAAAGACCTGGACGATGACATCAAGGGCAAGGATGTGGTGATCGTGGAAGACATCATCGACACCGGTTACACCCTCAACAAGGTGCGCGAGATCCTCTCCCTGCGCGAGCCGAAATCCCTGGCCATCTGCACCCTGCTGGACAAACCCTCCCGCCGCGAAGTGCAGGTGCCGGTCGACTGGATTGGCTTCGCTATTCCGGACGAATTCGTGGTCGGCTGTGGCATCGACTACGCCCAGAAGTACCGCAACCTGCCGTTTATCGGCAAAGTGGTACCCCAGGAGTAAGCCAGGTTCAGGAATATCACGGGTGAAGCGGCCTTGCGCCCTTTACTCTGTGCAGGCGGCCTTGGCCGCCTTTTCTGTATCGAGCCGGATTCAACCATCACAGAGGTTGCAATGAACGCACTGGAAATCAGCGGCCTGAAAAAGACCTATCAGGGGGGCGTCGAAGCCCTTAAAGGCATCGATCTTACCGTCAGGCAGGGGGATTTCTTCGCCCTGCTAGGCCCGAACGGCGCGGGCAAATCCACCACCATCGGCGTCATCAGCTCGCTGGTGAACAAGAGCGCCGGCAAGGTGAAGGTGTTTGGCTACGACATCGACAGCGACCTTGAACAGGCCAAGGCCCAGCTCGGACTGGTACCGCAGGAGTTCAACTTCAGCCAGTTCGAGAAGGTGATCCAGATTGTCACCCATCAAGCCGGCTTCTACGGCGTGCCCAAGGCAGAAGCCAAGATCCGCGCCGAGAAGTACCTGCGCCAGCTCGATCTGTGGGAGAAGCGCGACATGCCAGCCCGCACCCTCTCCGGCGGCATGAAGCGCCGGCTGATGATCGCCCGCGCCCTGATGCACGAGCCCAAGCTGCTGATCCTCGATGAACCGACCGCCGGGGTCGATATCGAGATCCGCCGCTCCATGTGGAGTTTCCTCAAGGATCTCAACGAGCAGGGCGTCACCATTATTCTCACCACCCACTATCTGGAAGAGGCCGAGATGCTCTGCCGCAACATCGGCATCATCGACAAGGGTCGCCTGATCGAGAACACCAGCATGAAGAATCTGCTGGGCAAGCTGGGTCGCGAGACCTTCCTGCTCGACCTTGCGCCAGGTTCTGCCGTACCCGAGGTGCCAGAGTTCAACGGCCGCATGCAGGATGAGCGCACCCTTGAGGTAGACCTCGACAAGAGCCAGTCACTCAACAGCCTGTTCGAGCAGCTGTCGAGCCAGCAGGTGCAGGTCGTGAGCATGCGCAACAAGGCCAACCGGCTGGAAGAGCTGTTCGTCAATCTGGTCGAAGAGGGGAGAAAAGCATGAATCTGGCCATCTACTACATCGCCTTCAAGAGCATTCTGGCCAAGGAGGTGAGCCGCTTTACCCGGATCTGGATCCAGACCCTGGTGCCACCCGCCATCACCATGAGCCTCTACTTCGTCATCTTCGGCAACCTGATCGGTTCGCGCATCGGTGACATGGGCGGTTTCACCTACATGGAGTTCATCGTGCCCGGCCTCATCATGATGTCGGTGATCACCAACTCCTACTCCAACGTCGCCTCCTCCTTCTTCAGCGCCAAGTTCCAGCGCAATATCGAGGAGATGCTGGTCGCGCCGGTGCCCAACTACGTCATCATCGCCGGTTACGTGGGCGGTGGCGTGGCGCGCGGCCTCTGCGTCGGCCTTATCGTCACCCTGGTGTCGCTGTTCTTCGTGCCGCTGCAGATCCACCATCTGTTCAGCGTCTGCGTGACCGTGCTGCTGACCGCCATCCTCTTCTCGCTGGGTGGCCTTATCAACGCGGTGTTTGCCAAGACCTTCGACGACATCAGCATCATCCCCACCTTCGTGCTGACACCGCTCACCTATCTGGGCGGGGTGTTCTACTCCATCAGCCTGCTGCCCCCGTTCTGGCAGGGTGTCTCCCAGGTGAACCCCATCATCTACATGGTGAACGCGTTCCGTTACGGCTTCCTCGGCATCTCCGACGTGCCACTCGGCACCGCCTACCTCATCATCATCGGCTTTATCGTGGCCCTCTACGGCATCGCCTGGTGGCTTATCTCCCGCGGCACCGGGCTGCGCCACTGATGACTAAAACGGGCACCTCGCGGTGCCCGTTTTCATTGTCCTGCCGGCCTCGGGATGACCTAGACCCGGATGGCGTGATCCTTTAGCAGCCGGGCGGTGAGCTCAAGCTTCTCGTTGCGCTCGGCAGCTCGCTCGGGAACCGTGACGCCCCCCTGCTCATCGACCCGCTCCTGACCGAAGGCATCGTCGATAGCCTGCGCCATGGCGGTGCGACCAGCCGCGAGATCGGGATCGATCAGGCTCTCCTGCATCCGGATCCGGTTCTCGCTGGCCGCCAGCTGCAGTTCCTCCAACTGGGTGGCGAGAGTGACAATCCGGTTATCGACCCGCTGGGCCAATTCGAAGAGACGGTTCTCATTCCCTGCCGCCATCGCCAGTCCATCTAGCTGCTCCCCTTTGCGCTGATCAAAGTTGCTTACCGCACGAGCGGCCAGCTCCAGTGCATACGCCTTGGTTGCCATGGCGTTGACTCCGCCCTCCCAACCGACATCGGACCCCACCCCCAGTGTCACGCCAAGGGTGGTATGGAACTTGGCTCCCTCCGGCCCGAAAGCCGCAGTGGCACCGGCCGATGCACCGACCCCCAGATTGGCGGAGGCGCGTACCTTGGCCGAAAGGCTATAGGCATCCGCATACTGGCTCTTGAGCAAATTGAGCTGGGCACTCCCCTCAGCTTTCATACCAGCAAAGGCCGAGGCGTTGGCCGTTACGCTGACCACTGGCCCATTTGGGGTCATGATAGCCGCAGCACCGGCCTCCAGCTTGGCATTGGCGACCACCTCGGCAGAGCCTGCCAGCTTGGCGTTAAGCAGGTTGCCGATAGTCCAGCTCCCCTCAACCGACAGCCCCAGCCTGCTCACCAGCTCGGCACTGGCCCCGATGCGCAGCAGACTAAGGTCATGGGGCCCCGGGGTGTAACGCGATCCGTCGGTATCATTGACGATCTTGTTCACCGGATTGAACACCAATGAGCCCTCCGCCTTGCCAATCACCAGCTCGGCCTTGGCACTCGCCTTGTTCTCCTGAGTCAGGGCCACCTTGCCGGCAAACTCTCCTACCGGTGTGTCGCGACGCCCCTCCCACTTGCCAATCTCGATCTTGGCGAAAGCCTCCACCAGCGCACTGGCACTGACCAGCCCGAGCCCGCCAAAAGCCTTCTGGCCCACGGGCTCACCCGGTTTCAGCTCCTTGCTGGCAGCAGAGAGAGGGCTCTTGAGCTCGGCCCGGACACCACTCTGATAGTGCTTGCCTGATGCGCCCTCTCCCTGCCAGAGCGCCTTCTCCTGCGCCTCGCGCTCAAGCCAGGGCTCATTCAGTCCATCCACCAGCGCGGTCAGCAGCTCGGTCCTGAGCAGGCCAATCTCCCCCTGCTTGCTCACCTGCTGCTGAATGCTGAGATCCAGAACCTCCTTGAGGTGGCCCAGCTCCAGCAACTGACTGTGGGTAAGCAGGATATCGCGACCATTCTCCTCGGCAGTGGCTTGGGGCTTGAGCTCACCCAGTGCGGGCAGAGCCTGACGCAAGGTCCCGCAAAACAGCTGCCACTCGTGACTTGTAGCGACCTCTTCACGGGTCGGCGCCCGCTCCAGCCGCCGCGCCATCATCCCCTCACTCACCCCGAACATCAGATCGAGCCCTCCTTGCAGCTCCCGCTTGAACAAGTCGTTGGCCCCCTCCTGTTGCAGGCGAGCCAACTCGCTGCACCACTGGCGGATCTGCTGGTTACTCTCGATAGGCTGATTGACCCTCCCCTGTTCGTTGCAGACCCACGCCAGCTGAAATGAGGGAGGCTTGCCACCCTGTGCCAACGCCTGACGGCGGACAGCGATGTCATCGACCAGTTTTTGCAACACGGGATCCTGCTGACGGGAGCGATTCTTGCCCGAGTCGATCCAGAACTGCAGCGCCTGTTCGATCTTCGCCAGCCCGGCCAGTGAAGGTGTTGGCTGGGCCTGATAGTGCCGTACCGCCTGCTTGACCGCCTTGAGTTCCGGGCTCTGCCGATGGCCAATACCGCGGCGGATCCCCCTCTCGAACTCCCGGTTACCGGCATCCAGCAGCCGTAGTCTGGCGTTGCCAAGGCGAGCAGTAGCAGGAGGCGTAGCATCAGGGGTTGTCTGCTGATGACGGCTTAGATCGATATCCGGGGAGGCAATTTTCATGGCAAGAAACCTGCGTTGATGAGAGAGAAGATACTCAGCGTACGCCGCCCCCCCTTGTCACCCTGTCAGCGATGGTCCCGCTTTTTTAGGATTCGGACTGACCCGTAAAAGATGTCTGTCAGCTCACAATTTCGGCACAATCACCCGCCCCGCCGACCAAAAACGCTAAAAAAATGACGACAAGTGATAAGCAGCCACCGATCAGCCGCATAGGGTGTCACTCTTCCCCTGCCAGAGGTTTGGCCATGTATCACGCTCTCATTACCGCCCTGTACACACAACTTGGACTTCCGATTCCGGTGGCCGGACAGACAGCCACCACCCTCGCCATCAACGACGAACTGGTGCTAACGCTGGCAGAGGATGAGGGCCATCTGGTGATCTATCTGCTGCTACCGGGCCACGCCATGCCCAACACGCCCCTGCTCAACCACCTTGGCGACGAGCCGGTGTTTCTGCTGGATCAGACCGAGCAAGGAGAGACCCTGATCTGGGCCCGCGAGTGGCTCGATCATCTGACGGTCGACAGCCTGCTGCTACTGCTCGAGCGGGCCATCGAGCTGGCTGCCGAACTGCTGACCCACCAGCACGACCGGGAGCAATCGACACAGCCACAGCATCCCGCCTCCACAACCGCCACCATCAGGGTCTAGCGCCCCCATTCTGGTCACTGTCTCGCAAAATCGAGATTTATCTTGTTTGGCATGGGTTTAGTCATTGCGGCTCAATCGGGAATTGTTAGAATTCATCCCTCTCTATAAAGAGGTAGAACATGCCTGCGTTGTTGCGCATGCTGGCCAATCTGGCGCTGGGAGGATTCTTCCTCGCCTCTGCCGGGTTCAAGCTGGCCTCCCCCGCCCCGTTCATCGATCAGATCGGCGCCTTTGGCCTGATCTGGCCGCCGCAGATCCCGTTCGCCGCCTGGGGGCTGATTGCCCTTGAGCTCTGCGCAGGGCTTGCGGTCATCGCCAACCGGCGCTGGGGATTGTGGCTGGTGATCGGGCTGCTCGCCCTGTTTATTCCGGTGTTGGGCTATGGCGTTGCCATCGGGCTCGACATCTCTTGCGGCTGTCTTGGCAGGGCTGATCTCAGCTCGCTGCCGGAGGCCATTGTGCGGGATCTGCTGCTACTGACGCTTGCGGGCGCCCTGCTGCGAACCTCCCACCCCGTTTTTCCCGTTCCAAAGGAGTAGTGACATGATGACATTGCGATCCCGCACTCTGCTGGCCTCGCTGATCGCCGCCAGCTTTGCCCTCGCGGGCTGTGGCGACAACCAGTTCGAGCAGGAGGTGAAGCTTGAGCAATCGGCTGTGCAGCTGGCACAGGAGGCGCAGCAGGGGGGCTATCAGCTGCTGACCGTGGCCGAGCTGAAAACCCGGATGGACAAGGGCGAGGAGCTGGTGATCATCGACACCATGCCCTATGAGGACTCCTACAAGAAAGAGCACATCCCGGGCGCCAAGAACTTTGCCTTCGTGAAAGAGGCGAAAGCGGGCGACAACTGGAGCGAGATTGTCGAGGGAAGCGGTACACCGGAGCAGTTCCAGGCGCTGCTGGGTGAAGACAAAGCTCGCCCCGTGGTGATCTACTGCGGCTTCGTCAAGTGCGGCCGCAGCCACAACGCTGCCGCCTGGGCAGTCAATCAGGGCTATCAACAGGTCTATCGGGTGCCGGGCGGCATCTTCGCCTGGAAAGGGGCCGGCTACCCCGTCACGGCCGAGTAACCCGACCTTTCGCCCCAAAAAAGAAGCCCGCAACTGCGGGCTTCTTTCATATTGGGTAACGCTGGGGTTAGCTGGCGGCCTGCTCTTGCGGCTGCTCCGCTTGGGCCAGCTGTTGCTTGCCCAGCAACCGCTTGGTGATCATGGCCGCCATGATGGAGCCGTTGACGTTGAGAGCAGTACGGCCCATGTCCACCAGCGGCTCGATGGCGATCATCACCCCCACCAGCGCGATGGGGAAGTTGAGGGTGGAGAGCACGATCAGCGCGGCGAAGGTGCCGCCACCGCCGACACCAGCCACCCCGATGGAGCCCAGCGCAATCACCGGCAGCAGAGTCAGCAGGAACAGGGGATCAAACGGGTTGATACCGAGCATGGGGGCAATCATCGCCACCATCATGGCCGGATAGATACCGGCGCAGCCGTTCTGGCCGAGGTTGGCACCGAACGAGGCGGCAAAGTTGGCGATGCTGGAGGGCACGCCAAGACGCTGCTGGGTCTCGATACTGAGCGGGATGGAAGCCGCGCTGCTGCGGGAGATAAAGGCGAAGGTGAGCACGCCCCACACTTCCCGCAGGTAGTGCAGCGGGTTCTGGCCGATCAGCAGCAGGATCACCATGTGCACCGCAAACATCGCCAGAATGGCGACGTAGCAGACCAGAATAAAGCCGAGCAGGCTGAGGATCTCGCTCAGCGGATAGTGGGCCACCACCCGGGCGATCAGCGCCATCACGCCATAGGGGGTGAGCGCAATCACCACCCGCACCATCTTCATCGCCCACAGTTGCAGAGTGTCGATGGCGACGGCGGCGCGAGCGCCAGCCTCTGGATGCTCCGCCTTCAACTGCAGCAGGGCAACCCCGGCCAGCACGGTGAAGATCACCACCCCGATCACCGAGAGACCGCGGCTGCCCGCCATATCGGCGGCAAAGTTGGTGGGCACCAGCGAGAGCAGCAAGGCCGGCAGGGACTGGGCACTGTCGATGGTGCTCATGCTCTGTTGCAGCGCAGCCGTGTCGCTGCCGTGGCTCAGCAGCCCCTCGGCAGTGAGACCACTCAGATGGGTCACCGTCATCCCCACCACACCGGCGATCATCACCAGGGTCAGCATGGAGCCGATCAACACGGCGCTGATCTTGCCGAGGGACTGGGCCTGCTCCAGCTTGTTGATGGCAGAAAGGATCGAGGTGAACACCAGCGGCATCATCACCACCTTGAGCAGGCTGACATAGCCGCCGCCGATGATATTGACCCACTCCAGGGTCTGCTGGACGCCGGCATCATCGGCACCCCACCCCAGTTGCAGCGCCAGCCCGAACAGGGCGCCAAACAGCAGACCCGCAAGCACCTTGCGCGAGAGCGGCAACCCGGAGGGTAACCGGGTGAGAGCAAAACAGAGCAGACAGAAAACAAGCGATGCAATCAGGACAAACATCATGAATACCTGTAGCGGCCATCAGGCCGAGAGTGGATTGAAACAAAGGAGGATGCGGGCAGGGCCGCAGAACAAAACGCCGGAATGCAGGAGAGTGCAGGCGTGAACAAGCAGCGGACGCCCGGGAAGGCGTCCGCTGGCAATCGGGAGAATTACTTCTTTACGGTGACGACGCGGTTGTCGATAAGACGGGCCTTGCCAAGATAAGCAGCCATCAGGATCACCAGCTGCGCGCTCTCGTCAGTGGCAGATTCGAGGGTGGCGGCATCGACGATGTCGATGGCATCGGTACGAAAACCGGCGTTGTCGAGGCGCTGGCTGGCCTGCGCCACCAAGGAGGGCAGATGGTGGTCACCCGCTTCAATCTGCTCGGCGATCCAGTTCATGGTGCGCGCCAGCTCGGGGGCGATGGCCCGCTCGGCGGCAGTCAGATAGCCGTTGCGGGAAGAGAGTGCCAGCCCGTCTTCGGCCCGCACGGTGGGCACGCCGACGATCTCGATGGGCATCGCCATGTCGGCCACCATCTTGCGAATAAGCGCCAGCTGCTGGTAATCCTTCTGGCCAAAGCAGGCCACATCAGGCTGCACCAGATTGAACAGCTTGGTGACGACGGTACTGACCCCGCGGAAGTGACCCGGACGCAGCGCCCCCTCCAGCAGATTGGAGAGACCCGGCACCTCGACGAAGGTCTGGCTGGCCAGCCCCTGCGGATACATGATCTCCGGGGTCGGGGTGAACACCATGTCGACGCCGGCCGCTTCCAGCGCAGCGCAATCCTGCTCCAGAGTGCGCGGGTAGTTGGCGAGATCCTCGGCCTTGTCGAACTGCATCGGGTTGACGAAGATGCTGACCACCACCTTCTCGGCGTGACTGTGCGCCTCTTTCACCAGCGTCAGGTGGCCCTGATGCAGGTTACCCATGGTGGGCACGAATGCGATGGCACGCCCTTCACGGCGCCATTGGCTGATCTGCTCACGCAGAACGACGGGATTATTTACGACCAACATCAGCAGTTCACCTTCCGATAAATCAAAAAGAGAGACGGGTTGCATCTACCGGTAGCGCTCGGGCGGGATGGGGCACGAACATGGCTATCAGCAGTTCACCTTTAGATGAATCAATAAGATACGGATTAGCTATACGGATTAACTGTGCGAGGCTGACAAGCAGAGACGGGGCCGCAGCCCCCATCATGCAACCGCCGGGATCAGTTGAAGCAGTGCTCCGGGCCGGGGAAGCTCCCCTCGCTCACCTGCTGCACATAGAGGCGGATGGCGGCACGCACATCGCCGGTCTCGGCCAGGAAGTTCTTGGTGAACTTGGGCACATAGCCGGAGGTGACGCCAAAGGCATCGTGCATCACCAAAATCTGACCGTCGGTCGCGGGGCCGGCACCAATGCCGATCACCGGGATGCGAAGCGCCTTGGTGATGCGCTCGGCCAGCGCAGTGGGCACACACTCGAGCACCAGCAGCTGGATACCGGCCGCTTGCAGTTCGAGGGCCTGACGGTAGATCTCCTGGGCTTGAAACTCATCGCGCCCCTGCACCTTGAATCCACCAAAGACATGAACGGATTGCGGGGTGAGGCCGAGGTGACCACACACCGGCACCCCGTTGCGGGTGAGGTGGCGGATGGAGTCACACAGCCAGTCGCCCCCTTCCATCTTCACCATGCGGGCACCGGCCGCCATCAGGCGGGCAGCGTTCTGGTAAGTCTGCTCGGGGGTGGCGTAGCTCATGAACGGCATGTCGGCGACCACCAGTGCCTTGCTGGCACCGCGCGCCACACAGCGGGTGTGATAGACCATCTCATCCATGTTGACCGCCAGGGTATCCTGACCCCCTTGCAGCACCATGCCCAGCGAATCGCCGATAAGCAGCACGTGGGCCCCCTCGTCGTCGAACAGCTTGGCAAAGGTGGCATCATAGGCGGTGATGGCGGTGAACTTTTGACCGTCCTGCTTCATCTTCAGCAGGCTGGCGGTGGTGATCTTGCTCATAGAGGCTCCTGTACGTCTGCACTCGGCGCAATGATGGCCAAATCATTGTGCGGGCAGCGGGCAACCAGTCGGGCGAGCGGGGTGCCGCAGGGCAGCACCAGAGCAGGCGCAATTTCGGCAAGGGGCAGCAGCACGAACTCCCGCTCCTTCATACCGTAGTGGGGTACGATCAGGCGCTCATGGTTGATCACCTGATCCCCATAGAGCAGCAGATCGAGATCCAGAGTTCTCGGCCCCCACCGCTCATCTTTGCGCACACGTCCCTGTTCCAGCTCGATTTTTTGTAATTGATCCAGCAGCGCAAGGGGCGCGAGCCGGGTATTGAGCCGGGCCACGGCATTGACGTAGTCCGGCTGGTCAGCAGGCCCCATGGGGCGGCTGCTGTAAAACGACGAGGCCTCCACCAGCACAGATTCCGGCAACCTTGCCAACGCGGCAACGGCGCAACGAGCCTGACCCAGCGGGTCAGACAGGTTGGAACCAATGGCGATGAAGACCTCGGTCATCACGTCTGTTGTCACTCGGTCACTTTCGGTTTGCGGCGACGGGGACGACGACGGTTGCGACTGTTGCTGCTGCGCTTCTCGCCATCGTGGCTGCGGGCCTCGCCGCGCTCACCGCTGGCCGGGCGACGGGTCGCTTCCCGTTGCAGTTGCGGGCGCACATCCGGATTGGAGGCGACATAGCGCTCCCACCAGCTGGCCAGCTCGCCGAGACCGCGCTCGACCCGGTTGCGCAGCAACAGGAAGTCGAACGCCGCGCGGAACTTGGGATGCTCCATGGCGCGCTCGGGGTGCTTGCCCTGACGACGGGTCAGCCGCTGTTGCAGTGCCCAGATGTCGCGGACATCTGTGGTGAAACGGCGGGGAACGGCGATGATCCGCACCTGATTGTCCAGTACCTCGTTGATCGCCAGCATGAAGGCGTCATACCAGGGCAGGCCGCTCTCGTTCTCCAGCACCCGACCACGGGCCTCGACGCAGCCCCACAGCAGGGTGGCGTAGAGGAAGGCGGGAGTGACGCGCTTGTCTTCACGAACGCGGGTGTCGGTATCGATCAGCGCCTGCTCGATAAACTGCTCGTAGGGCGAGTTGCCGTGCGGGGTAAACAGCGCAGCCACTTGCGGGAAGAGCTGCTGGAACAGGCCATACTCGCGCAGCAGTTTGTAGGTCGCCAGACCGTCGCCAGCCAGGAACAACTTGAGGGTCTCCTCAAACAGGCGGGCAGCCGGGATGTCTTGCAGCAGTGGCGCCAGCTCCTTGATGGGGGCGGCAGTACGCGGGCTGATGGTCATATCCAGCTTTGCGGCAAAGCGCACGGCGCGCAGCATGCGCACCGGATCTTCACGATAACGGGTCTCGGGATCGCCGATCAGCTCAAGCTTGCGCTCGGCCAGATCTTCCAGACCCCCTTCGAAATCGTGCAGGGTGAAATCTTTGGCGCTGTAGTAGAGGGCGTTGACGGTAAAGTCGCGGCGCTCGGCATCCTCTTCGATGGTGCCGTAGACGTTGTCGCGCAGCAGCATGCCTTCATCAGACTGGGCCGACACATGTTTGCTGGTATTGACCTGATGGTGGTGACCCCGGAAGGTGGCCACTTCGATCACGTCACGACCAAAGACAATGTGGGCCAGGCGGAAACGACGGCCAATCAGGCGGCAGTTGCTGAACAGCGCCTTGATCTGCTCCGGCGTCGCATCGGTTGCGATGTCGAAATCCTTGGGCGTCTTCCCGAGCAGCAGATCCCGGACTCCGCCGCCGACCAGGTAGGCCTCATAGCCCCCTTTGTTCAGGCGATAGAGCACCTTGAGTGCATTCTCGCTGATCTCTTTGCGCGAAATAGGGTGCTGATCACGGCTTAAGGTACGACGTTGACCGGCGACACGGGCTGGAATGGGGGATTCCACCGACTGCTCGCCGTCTTCCTTGCCGAGCACCTTGCGGCAAAAGTTTGCGATCTGGGAAAAAATGGTACACCTCTTCATGACTTCTAAATTGACGGGAGGCCAAAAAATAGCGGCCTATCATAGCTCACGCCTAACCAAATGAAAAACCGTGCTGACAATTGATCCCGTTTGAAACGGAGCATCCCGGTAAAATCACAATCAACAGCGGCAATTTACGCTCAATCAAACAAAAATCACCTGGTCGACTCAGCAATCCGCGAGCGGGATTTTCTCGCTGGCGGGCACCCGTTCGAGCTGCCAGTTAGCGATACCCCACCGGATGATCTCGTCAATCCGGCTCGCCATCAGCTCGGGCGGCGGGCACTGGCCGAGGAAGTGCAGCGCCTGCCACAGGGCCGGTCGCACCTCATCGAGCGCCAGGGCCGGCGCATGGTTCTGCTTGGAGAGCTTGTTGCCATCGGCCAGTACCGCCAGCGGCAGGTGCACCCAGTCGGGCACCGGCGCCCCCAGGGTCTGGTAGAGGGCAATCTGGCGCACCGTGGGCTCCAGCAGATCGGCACCGCGCACTATCTCGGTGATGCCGCTGTCCATATCATCCACCACCACTGCCAGGTTGTAGGCGTAAAGCCCGTCGCGGCGGCGGATAATAAAATCCTCCTCGGCAAGCGCCGCCGGGACCGCGATATGGCCCTGCAAGCGATCGTCGAAGTGGTAGACCGGATGGTGCTGGCGCAGCCGGGCGGCGCAACCTTCGGCCGCAAGCCCGAGGGTGCGGCAGTGGCCGCTGTAGAGACCGCCCGCGGCCATGATTTCGCGCCGGGTGCAACGGCACCAGTAGAGATCCCCCGCCCGATAGAGCTGGTCGATGATCTCGTCATAACGACTATGGCGCGCGCTCTGGAACATCACCTCCCCATCCCACTCGAGGCCATATGCCTCAAGGGTTTTGAGGATCAGGTGCGCTGCCCCCGCCATTTCCCGCGGCGGATCGATATCTTCGATGCGAACCAGCCAGCGCCCCTGCTGCGCTCTGGCCTGCAAAAAGCTGCCGAGGGCGGCGATCAGCGAACCGAAATGAAGCGGGCCTGAGGGTGAGGGGGCAAAGCGGCCGACATAGGGGCGCACAAGGGGTGAGGACGGGAAATTCACTGGCATGACTATTCGGGTAAGCGATTCATTGAGGCTGCATTCTGGGGCGCGACCGCCAAAAGCTCAATAAAAAAGGGAGCCCGCGAGCTCCCTTTTTCATATACCAGAGGGTCGGGATCAACCGGCCATCTGTTTTTCCTTGATCTCGGCCAGCGTCTTGCAATCGACACAGAGGTCGGCAGTCGGACGGGCTTCCAGACGACGGATACCGATCTCGATACCGCAGTGTTCGCAGTAACCGAAATCATCGTCTTCAAGCAGCTGCAAGGTCTTCTCGATCTTCTTGATCAGCTTGCGTTCACGGTCGCGGGTACGCAGTTCAAGAGCGAACTCTTCTTCTTGCGCGGCACGATCCACGGGATCCGGGAAGTTGGCAGCCTCGTCTTTCATATGGTCGACGGTACGATCAACTTCCTGCATCAGTTGGTTGCGCCAGGCACCCAGGATCTTGCGAAAATGCGCCTTTTGTTGGTCATTCATGTACTCCTCACCCGGCTTTTCCTGGTAAGGCGCGACACCCGCAATGGCCAGGGGGCCCAGAGATTTCCTGTTTTCGCCTGTTGGCATGCCCTGTCTCCTAATTCAGCACGCTACCCGTGCCATCCATAAATTGAGGGCGACATCTATAGCAGAAGGGTAACGGGTAAGCAAACGAGCCGTACCAATAATGTTACCCACTCCAATATTTATGCACTCCCCTCGGGTAACAGGTGACCAGATTCAAACGGGATAAACCCTTGAGCCACCATGCCTTGCACCCCAACATGGGGCCGATAGCATAAAATTTCAACCCCCGCCGCGATTGCCTGCTCAATTAGCAGACTATAGTGCGGATCTATATGGGTTGCAGGGCGCATCCGGCTTATTCCGGAGTGCAACACCATAAAGAGCAGCACGGCCCTGTGGCCCGCCGCTTTCATCGCCATCAACTCGCGCAAATGCTTGGCACCACGGGCGGTGACCGCATCGGGGAAGTAGCCCATGCCAGCCTCCTCCCGCTCGTCGAGCAGGGTGACCGATTTTACCTCGATGTAACAATTGCCCTTCTCGTCATCTTCCAGCAACAGATCGATGCGACTGTTCTCTTCGCCATACTTCACCTCGGTCCGCAACCGGCTGTAACCCGCCAGCGGAGCGATGGCCTCCTGCTCGATCAACTCCCGGGCGATCTGGTTGGCGCGCGCCGTGTTGACGCAGATAAAGTGGCCCGCCGGGCTCTCGGCGATCTCCCAGCTGTTGGGCAGCTTGCGCTTGGGGTTATCGGAGGTGGAGTACCAGACCCGGGTGCCCGGATCGGCACAACCGGTCATGGCACCGGTATTAGCGCAGTGGATAGTGATGACCTCGCCGTTATCGAGTTGCACATCGGTCAAAAAGCGCTTGTAGCGGGCCACCAGCTGGCCCGATTGCAGGGGGGGATCAAAGATCACGGGTTAGCCCTCCGCGCGTCTTCTTTTACCCGGGCGCGCAGCGGCCAGCAGGCAAGCGGCTCGTAGCGCACCCCGTCCGGAGTCGAGATGGATTGATAGAGGCAGAACTCATCTGCCTGCAGCAGAAAATTTGGGGCCGGCAGGATGGCAGGCGCCTCGCTCGCCTTGCGCGACAGGGTGATATGGGGGCGATAACCCTGCTCGCCATTGCCAAGACGCAGCTTCTCGCCGTGGCGGCGCAGCGCCTTCGCCAGCACGGTCAGCTCGTTGGGCCACTCTTTCGGGCCAATCCAGGCGGCCTTGGCCCGGCTGAACCAGCCGGTCTCATCCAGCCTGATGGAGAGCGGCGGACAGTGCTGACGCTCCACGGCGGCGATCAGGCGGCGGGTGGTCAACTCGTCCGCGTCCCCCAGAAAGGCGAGGGTCAGATGAAGGTTGGCTTGCGGCACCGGCTGACCGGGCCAGGGCAGCTGATCGCGCCAGGCGATGAGCTCGGGGGCGAGCTCCTTGACGGGCAGGGCAAAGAAGAGTTTGGCCATGTGGTGATAATGCCTTTTTCACGCTCATTGGATGGGCCCATTCTATGGCAGCCATCCGGCCATGTCTCGCCAGCCTCCCGCCCGAGTGGTCATCTCCGCACATCCACTCACGGTGGCACGGGTGGCTGTGGCAGAATAGGCGCCGTTTTACCGGTTGCCACAGAAGGTGCTCATCGCTTTGTCCCAGCTCCCCATCGTTTCGGTATTACCCGAACTCCTTGCCGCCCTCGACAGCCACACCAGCGTGATCCTGCAGGCGCCCCCAGGCGCAGGCAAATCGACCCTGCTGCCGCTGGAGCTGGTGCGCCAGAACCGGCTGCCCGGCCGCATCATCATGCTGGAACCAAGGCGCCTCGCGGCGCGCAATATCGCCACTTTTCTGGCCCGTCAGCTGGGGGAGAAGGTGGGCGAGCGCATCGGCCTGCGAGTGCGTGGCGAAAGCCGCACCAGCTCAGCGACCCGGCTCGAGATCGTCACCGAAGGGGTGCTGACCCGGATGTTGCAGCAGGATCCCGAGCTCACCGGCGTCTCGCTGGTGATCTTCGATGAGTTCCACGAACGCAGTCTGCACGCCGATACCGCGCTGGCCTTCGCCATCGAGAGCCAGCAGGGATTGCGCGATGACCTCAAGCTTTTGATTATGTCCGCAACCCTGGATGGCATGGCGCTCGAGACCTTGTTGCCGGATGCCCCAGTGGTTCGCTCCGAGGGGCGTGGTTTTCCCATCGACTATCACTACCGCCCCGCCAATCGCCAGCAGTGGCTGGAACCGCAAGTTGGCGCCGTGGTGCTCGAAGCGCTGGCCGCTCAAGATGGCAGCCTGCTGGTCTTTCTGCCGGGACAGGGTGAGATCGAGCGACTGGCGCAATGGTTGGCAGACAAACTGCCGGACAACGTGACCCTCGCCCCCCTCTACGGCCGCCTCGACATGGCGGCGCAGCAGGCAGCCATCGAACCAGCGCCTGCCGGCCGCCGTAAGCTGGTGCTCACCACCAATGTGGCGGAGACCTCCCTCACTATTGAGGGGATTTCGGTGGTGATCGATAGCGGGCTGGAACGACGGGCCTCCTATGATCTGAAAAGCGGTGTCACCCGACTGGAGACCCGCCAGATAGCCAAATCCTCCGCCACCCAGCGAGCCGGTCGCGCCGGTCGCCTCGGCCCCGGTATCTGCTACCGGCTCTGGAGCAGCGAGGTGCAGGAGCGGCTCGCCGAGCAGAGCCCGCCAGACATCCTCACTCAGGAGCTGACCGGCCTGCTGCTGGACGCCGCCCAGTGGGGGGCAAAGGTGGAAGATCTGCCGCTGCTGGACATGCCCCCAGCCGCCGCGGTGGCCAGCGCCCAGCGGCTGCTGGTGGCTCTTGGCGCCATGAAGCCGGAGGGTGAGCAACAACTCACTCCCGCTGGCCGTGCCATGGCGGCCTTCGGTACCCACCCTCGTCTCGCCCGCATGCTGCTGCGTGCCCGCGAGCTGGAGTCCGAGGGTCTGACAGGGATTGTCGCCGATGCCGCATATCTGGTGGCGTTGCAGGAAGAAGATCTGCGAGGATCGGAGCGCCTCTCTGTGCTGTTCCACCGCCGTCAAAGTGCCCTGCGCCAGGGAGCGGCCCGCTGGTTTGAACGGCTTGGCGTACGCCCTGCCAGTGCGCAAGGTCAGTGGCTCGGGCTACTCTGCGCCCTCGCCTGGCCGGATCGCATCGGCAAGCTGCGCAGCGGCAGTCGCTATCAACTCAGTGGTGGGGTGAGCTGCGATCTGGTAGAAGGTCATCCCTGTCAGGGACAAGGGGCGCTGATCGCCATCGAGATGGGGCAGAATGATCGCGGCAGCCGCATCTTTATCGCCGAACCGGTCGAGCTGGACGAGCTGGTACGCCTGCTGCCGGAGCTGGTGAGCGAACGGCAGTGGTTCGACTGGGATGAGCGGGAAGAGCGGGTGCGCGCCGAGCGCCAGCAGGTGATCGGCGAACTGGTGCTGAGCCAGCGACCGCTGACCGAACTCTCTGACGAGCAGAAAGGGCGCTGCCTGCTGCAAGGCATTAGCCGCAAGGGGCTGCATGTGCTGCCTTGGGACGAGAGCAGCGAAGGACTGCTGGCCCGTCTGCGCTGCGCCCGCGACTGGCTGCCCGATGAGGGGTGGCCCGCGATGGATGACGAGAGCCTGCTGGCCACACTGGAACAGTGGCTGCTGCCAGCGGTGAGCGGTATGACCCGGCTGGAGCAGCTGAAGAGGCTCAATATGAGCGACATCCTGCGCCAATCCCTGCCCTGGCCGTTGCCCAAACGGCTGGACGAGGCGCTGCCGAGCCACTTTGCGGCACCCACCGGCAGCCGGGTGCGGATCCGCTATCAGCCGGGACAGGCACCGGTGATCCCGGTGCGCATTCAGGAGATGTTCGGTCAAGGTTCGACCCCCTGCGTGGCCGATGGCCGGGTGCCGCTGGTAGTGGAGCTGCTCTCCCCCGCCCAGCGACCGCTGCAGATCACTGCCGATCTGGCCGCTTTCTGGGCAGGATCCTACGAACAGGTGAAGAAAGAGATGAAGGGGCGCTATCCCCGCCACTACTGGCCGGATAATCCGCTGGAGGCGATGCCGACCAAAGTCACCAAAAAGAAGATGGGCATCTAGGTTCGATGGGTTAATCCCGCTCGGACGTTCGCGAATGCGACATAACAAGTAGAAAGGAAAGCAAAGAGGATTTATGGCAACCCAACGACGCAAGCGAGCCCCCAAGAAGGCAGCGCCCAAACGCACCATCTGGCGCAAGCTGTTCTGGCTTGGCTTCAAGCTCTCCCTGGTGGTGGCGGCCTTTATGGTGGTGTTTGGCATCTATCTGGATACCAAGGTGCGCGAGCGCTTCGATGGCGAGAAGTGGCAGCTGCCGGTGATGGTCTACAGCCGTCCGCTGGAGCTCTACCCCAGTCAGCGCCTGTCACGGGACCAGATGCTGCGCGAGCTCAACATGCTGAGCTACAAGCAGGTGCGCCAGCCTCACACGCCGGGTGAATACACCATCAACGGCAATCGCATCGAGCTGATTCGCCGCCCGTTCGAGTTCTATGACGGCGCCGACGGAGCCCGTGGCCTGCGCCTCACCTTCAACGGCCCGCGCCTCGAGGGGATCCAGTCGCTGGAGAACCAGCGCCAGCTCGGTTACGCCCAGATGGACCCGGTGCTACTCGATCGCCTCAATACCGAAGATCGGGAAGATCGCCTGCTGGTGCGTATCGCCGAAGTGCCCGACAGCCTGCTGGTGACCCTGCTCACCACCGAAGATCGCGACTTCTACCAGCATGGCGGCGTCTCGCCGGTGGCCATCATGCGCGCCATGTTCGCCAACCTGATCGCGGGTCGTACCGTGCAGGGGGGCAGTACCCTGACCCAGCAGCTGGCCAAGAACTTCTTCCTGACCCGTGAACGCAGCCTGTGGCGAAAACTGCAGGAAGCCTATATGGCGGTGCTGATCGACTATCGCTACAGCAAGGACGAGATCCTCGAGTCCTACCTCAACGAGGTCTATCTGGGGCAGAACTTCTCGCAAGGGGTCTATGGTTTCGGCCTCGCCTCCTACTTCTACTTCGGCATTCCGGTCAACGAGCTGGATATCGATCAGGTCGCCCTGCTGGTCGGTCTGGTGAAAGGCCCCTCCTATTACGACCCATGGCGCTTCCCGGAGCGGGCCAAGACCCGCCGTGATCTGGTGCTGAAGCTGCTGATGGATCACGGCAGCCTGACCCAGGCCGAGTATGAACTGGCCAGCCGCCAACCCCTCGGCATCATCGCCCGTGGCCAGATGAGTTATGGCCGCACCCCGGCCTTTATGGGACTGCTCAAGCGGGAGATCCAGAGCCGCTTCGGCGCCGATCTACTCAAACAGTCCGGCCTCAAGATCTTCACCAGCCTCGACCCCATCGCCCAGCACGCGGCCGAGCGGGCGGTCGAATCGGGCCTCGCCGATATAGAAAAGCTGCGCGGCAAGAAGAAGCTGGAGGCGGCCATGGTGGTCTCCGACTGGCACAAGGGCGAAGTGGTGGCGCTGGTGGGTGGCCGCGATCCCCGCTACGCCGGGTTCAACCGGGCGCTGGATGCCCGCCGCCAGATCGGCTCGCTGGTGAAGCCGGCGGTCTACCTCACCGGCCTCTCCAACGGTCTGACCCTGGCGACCCCGCTCAAAGATCAGCCGATCCGCATTCGCGGTCAGGATGGTCAGGTCTGGACGCCGCAAAACTACGATCGCAAGTTCCGCCAGAGCGTGCCGCTGATGGATGCATTGGCCAGCTCCCTCAACGTGCCGACCGTCAATCTGGGTCTGCAGGTGGGGCTGGAGAAGGTGGTCGATACCCTGCACAAACTGGGAGTCCAGCAGGAGATCCAGCCCTATCCGTCGCTGGTGCTGGGGGCGGTGGCCCTCTCCCCGCTGGAGGTGAACCAGATGTATCTGCCCATCGCCAATCAGGGGCTGACCCAGCCGCTATCGGCCATTCGCGCCGTGGTGAACGGGGATGGCAGCCTGCTCTATCAGCATGATCAGACCGCCAAGCGAGTCACCGACCAGCAAGCAAGCTGGCTAACCCTGTTCGCCATGACCAAGACGGTGAGTCATGGTACGGCCCGCGCGCTCAGTGCCAAGTTCCCGGGCGCCACCATGGCGGCCAAGACAGGCACCACCAACGAGCTGCGCGACTCCTGGTTTGCCGGGATGGACAACAACGAACTGGTCAGTATCTGGGTCGGTCGCGACGACAATACCCCGGCAGGTTTGACCGGTGCCAGCGGTGCCCTGCAGCTCTTTAGCGGCTACATGAGCCAGCGCGGCGTCAACAGTCTGGGACTGAAGATGCCGGAAGGGGTCACCTGGGCCAACTTCTCCCGCGCCAGTGGCACCCGCGTCACCAGCGACTGCCCGGGCAGCCTGCAGGTGCCGGCTAAAGCCTCCACCATGGGCTCCCCGGCCGGTTGCGCCAGCAGTGCGTCGCCGCGCAGTGCGCTGGATGACTGGTTCGGCGGTTTCTTCAACTAGATCAACGACACGGGCAGCGCAGGCTGCCCGTTCACTATGCTGCTGACAAGGAAACACCATGACCTTTCCGCTGTTTGACGCCATCCACCATGTGGCCATCATCGCCAGCGATTACCCACGCTCGCGCCACTTCTACCACGAGGTGCTGGGGCTGCCCATCATCGCCGAGACCCTGCGCGAAGCGCGCCAGTCGTGGAAACTGGATCTGGCCCTGCCGGACGGCAGCCAGCTGGAGCTGTTCAGCTTCCCCTCGCCTCCCGAGCGCCCCTCCCGCCCCGAAGCGTGCGGCCTGCGCCATCTCGCCTTTCGGGTCAGCGATCTTGACCGGGTCATCGCCCATCTGCTGGCCCATCGGGTCGAGGTAGAGCCGGTACGGGTGGACGAGCTGACCGGCAAGCGCTTTACCTTCTTCGCCGACCCCGACGGCCTGCCGCTGGAGCTCTACGAAGCGCCGCGCTGAGCCTGCATCGACCAAGCAATCAGCCAAACAAAAGCCGCCCGGTTGCAACCGGGCGGCTTTTCTTATTGCTTCAGGTTATCAGGCGGTAGTCAGCATAACGACAGCCAGCGCCATCACCATCATGCCAGCCCAACCGATGGGCTTGAGCCGCTCACCGAAGAAGAGCAAACCGCCCAGCGCCGTACCGACGATGCCGATAGCCCCCCAGGTGGCGTAGGCAACAGCCAGGTCAATCTGGCCGCCACTTACTGCTTCCGAGAGCAGGGTAAAGGCGCCGAGTACCAGCATGATCCCCAGGAAGCCCCACCCCTTGTAACGAAAACCCTTGGAGCGGTTGATGGCCATGTTGGCGCCGATATCGATCAGTGCGGCACCCAGTACAATCACAAACGGACTCATGCTGTGGCCTCCGCTTCTACTGACTTGTCTGCGGGCTCATCATGGGTCTCCCCCATGGTCACCATAACAATCCCCACTATCGCGAGAGCCAGGCCAATCAGCTCCTGAACGGTCACATCGTAACCAAGGAACATGACCGACACTATGGTGATCAGGGTGATCCCGAGCCCCTCCCAAAGCGCAAACGCAATACCAATGGAGATTGTTTTGGCGGCTTTCGCCAGCAACCAGTACGAGAAACCGATCAACAGCCACATCGGGATGTAGTTCATCCAGCCAGCTCCCTGCTCGGGGATCATGGCCATGCTGGAGGTACCGGCGACCTCGGTCACGATGGCACCGGTCAAAAACAGCCGGGCCAGAAACATACGACTTAATAACATATAAGATGCCTTTGTTGCTTCGACGGGAGAGATGGTAAACGGGGAGAAGCAACTCGCGACAATCGCTCAGCGTCGATTATTCCGACGCCACAGGTTTGCCTTGCCTTGGTTCGGCACGCTAAGGTGATGGTGAAAAACTCCGCCACAGCCTGTAAAACATGAAGCTATATCAGATAGAACTCTTTGTAGAGTCCGCCAATAGCGGCTCTATTGCCAACACCGCCCGTCGTCTCGGCAAAAGCCGCAGCGCCGTCAGCACCTCCATCGCGGCGCTGGAAGTTGAGCTTGGCGTCGAACTTTTTGAACGAGGTGCCAATCAGAGTCGGCTGACCGAGATCGGCGAGCTGGTGCTGGATGATTGCACCCGCCTGCTGCAGGCAGCCAACAGCCTGCAGCAGAAGTGCAAACATTACGCCTCGGGGGCCGAAGTGGCGCTGCGAGTCGCCCGCGATGACGCGATTCCCGAACCGGTGTGGCGCGAGATGCTGGCCAGCCTGCACAATCAGTTTCCCGGCACCAGTATCTCGCTAGTGCTCGCCTCTCCGCCCGAACTGCCGGCGCTGGTGGAAGAGGGATTCGTCGATGCCGCTTTTGGCCTTATTACCGAAGATCAGGAGCGCAGCGGCCTCAATATCGACGTGCTCAACCCGATCCGCACCCTGATGGTGGTGGCCCCCAGCCATCCGCTGGCCGGACTGAAGCGGGTCAAACAGCAGGATCTGACCGATCACACCCAGGTTACCCTCTCGTATGTAGATGAATTTTCTGTAAAAAGCCTGTTACCTGTGGGAGGCCAGCATATCGGTCTCTCCAGCTTCGAGTTGATGCGCAATGCGGTGCTGGACGGTCTGGGCTGGGCGGTGCTCCCCTCGCCACTGATCCAGAGCCAGCTGCGACAAGGCTCCCTGCTGACTCTGAAACACAAGTTCAGCCTGCAATGGCGGGATTACGGGGTCTATCTGGCGGAAAACGCCTATCACGGCAAGGTGTTGGCCTGGTTGAAGAAGTCGATCCAGGGGTATCTGGAACCTTTCGAGTAGCGATAAAGAGGCGGAGCCAGCTCACGATATCTACTTATCCTGATGATCCGAGCGGATGTGATCGTGCATACTGTTCACATACTCATTGAGCGCCGGAGGCGTAACCGATATGAGCAGTGCCCAAGACAAGGACGATATCTTGCTGGACGACGACATCATCGAACTCGATGATGAGGAGGTCGTGGTCCCCAAGGCACTCAAC
This sequence comes from Aeromonas sp. Y293-4, assembly GCF_027705905.1. Classification (NCBI taxonomy): domain Bacteria; kingdom Pseudomonadati; phylum Pseudomonadota; class Gammaproteobacteria; order Aeromonadales; family Aeromonadaceae; genus Aeromonas; species Aeromonas sp. Y293-4. Next base: position 101,371 of record NZ_JAPDCI010000004.1, read on the forward strand.
CCATGGCAAGTGCTGATCGTGGATGATGAGCCGGATATCCATCATGCCACCCGCCTAGCCCTCTCCAACATTCACTACAAATCCCGTCCGCTGGAGCTACTCAATGCCTACAGCGGCGCCGAAGCTGGCCGCATGCTGGAGGCCAATCCCAGGATTGCGCTGATCCTGCTCGATGTGGTGATGGAGACCGAAGACGCAGGTCTGCGGCTGGTGCACCGGATCCGCAACGAAATGCACAACTCGCTGGTGCGGATCGTACTGCGTACCGGCCAACCCGGCCAAGCCCCCGAGCAGCGGGTGATCCTCGATTACGACATCAATGACTACAAGACCAAGACCGAGCTGACGGTACAAAAGCTTTACACCACTGTCATCGCATCCCTGCGTTCATACGAAACCCTCAGTGCCATCGACAAGAGCCGTCAGGGGCTCGGCAAAATTCTGGAAGGGGCGGGCGATCTCTACCATCTTCATTCACTCAAGGAGTTTGCCTCCGGCGTGCTGAAACAGATCAGCGCCATTCTCGATGTGGGCACCGAAGGGGCCATCTGCGCCGAGCGCCGTCCCGGCGAACAGGGGCTGGAGATCCTCGCCGCCACCGGCGACTACGAGACTCTGCTGGATGATGGCAAGATCACCGACTTCCCCACCCTCAATGACTCGGTTCTGAAGGCACTGGCGGCGCGCAGCAACCGCTTTGAACACCCGCAGGACTCCCTCTATATCGCCGCCCAGAATGGTCGCGAGTTCGTGTTGAGTTTTACCCCGACCCAGCCTCTCGATCCCCTCGAATGCGATCTGCTGGATGTCTTCTGCCAGCGCATCTCGGCGGCCTACGACAACCTCTATCTCTACAACCAGTTGCTGCGCGCCCAAGAGGCCACCGTGGTGGCACTGGCGGCGCTGGCGGAGTTTCGCGACTCCGATACCGGCGAGCATGTCTTGCGGGTACAGAAGCTCTCGGATGCCATCGTGGCCGAATTGAAGAAGATGGCGGCCTATCCTGAGCAGCTGACCCCGGAGTTTGTCGAGATGATCGGCATGGCCTCCATCCTGCACGATGTAGGCAAGGTGGGCACCCCGGACCATATCCTGCACAAGCCGGGGCGTTTCGACCCGGAAGAGCGGGCCATCATGGAGCAGCACGCCGGTATCGGCGCCAATATCCTGCACAAGGCGGGTGAAATGGTGGAGGGAACCAGCTACCTCTCTCTCGGCGCCGAAATCGCTCGGGGCCACCATGAACACTTCGATGGCAAGGGCTACCCGCAGCAGCTGGCTGGTCAGCAGATCCCGCTGTCGGCGCGGATTGTGGCGGTAGTCGATGTATTCGATGCCCTGCTCAGCAAGCGCCCCTACAAGGAGCCTTGGACGCTGGCGCAGACCATGGAGTATATCCAGTCCCGCTCCGGCACCCAGTTTGACCCTCATGTAGTGACAGCCCTGTCGCGACTGGTCAACGAGTCGAGACTCCCCTACTCGCTCTGACCCCCTTTGCTCGCAACTCCACATGCCCTGCCGGTGACCAAGGTCAGCGGCAGGGCATCAAAACAGCCGTTTTGTTGCATCCCGCACACATCAAAGTGCCGCAAAGCGGAAACATCCCCCTTCTTTGTTAGCGATATCCGCTGAAATATGGTCATTTAACATCACATCGCTATAATATCGGCCTGCAAACCTGATACTAACAACGAAGGAATTATCATGAGCCTGAACCTGGTACCGGCCGGCAAGAGCCTGCCCGACGATATCTATGTCATCATCGAAATCCCGCAGAATGCCGACCCGATCAAATACGAAGTCGACAAGGACAGCGGTGCTATTTTCGTCGATCGCTTCATGTCTACCCCGATGTTCTATCCGTGTAACTACGGCTACGTGAACGCGACCCTCTCTCTGGATGGTGACCCCGTCGACGTACTGGTTCCGACCCCCTACCCGCTGCTGGCCGGTTCCGTCATTCGCTGCCGCCCGGTTGGCGTGCTGAAGATGACCGACGAATCTGGCGAAGATGCCAAGATCGTTGCAGTACCACACTCCAAGCTGACCAAGCAGTACGACCACATCCAGGATGTGAACGATCTGCCGGAACTGCTGAAAGCCCAGATCCAGCACTTCTTCGAGCGCTACAAAGAGCTGGAAGCGGGCAAATGGGTCAAGGTGGAAGGCTGGGGCGACAAGGCCGCTGCCGAAGCCGAGATCAAGACCTCTGCCGAACGTTACGCTGCCAAGTAAGCGTCACTTCGCTTGTAAAAAAGGCGCCTTATGGCGCCTTTTTTGTCGGTGTTTGCGGCAGCTGACCGGCCGCATCTTCGGCAGGATTGCCCTGAATGTATATTTCACGGCCATCTTTCTGGTAAGGCCGATAGTAATCACCGCCACAGCGATAGCCGCCGCCCGGCTGGCTCATCAGCTCGCAGTTGACCGGCAACACCTCCAGCCACTTGATGGCCTGCTGGTAGCGCAGCCACTCCTGCCATTCGTGCTCGCGTGCCAGCTGATCGCGCAGGGCAAAGGTATCCGCAATGGACATCCCCTTGTTGACGATCACCTGACCCGCCATGGCTGGCAGGCTGAGCAGCCCTGACAGCACTATGATCCAAGGCTTCATAACCCCTCCAGAGTGACTTAATTTCACAATTAAATTAAAAGTCACATCAATCTGTTATCCAGATCACAAAACGAAACATCACCAAAGTGGTGCCAGCTCACCTAGTTGTTAATTATCGTCCACGGCAGGAAGCACCACCATGAAGCTGACCCCCGCGCTGTTGCTCAGCCTCACTCTCTGCACCACTCTTGGTGCTACAAGCAACGCCAGCGAAATCAACATGAGCTGGCAGTGGCAATCCACCGATGGCCAGCGCAAGCACTTCCAGCTGACCACCGACGATCAGGTGATGGCCGCCAGTCGCCACGAGATGAGCCTGCTGAAGGCTTCCCTCACCAATCCGCTGGAGACCCTCTACGCCTACATCAGCCCGCGGCTCTACAACAGCATCAACCTGATCAATCAGAGCAGCCCAGAGACCGCGACCAAATTTCGCAATCTGGAGCAGGCCTTCACCCTGCGGGACGACAGCATGGAGTCGATGCTGTTCTGGCAAGCCTACCAGCAGTATCAGGAGGATGCCTTCTACCAGATGAGGGTGATCCCCTGCGTCCATCCTGCCAATCGCAAACTGCCATGCGTGCGACCCGATTACTCCCAGCTCTTCTACCACTTCAAAGGGCACCTCAAGCCGCTGGCGCAGCAATTTGCGGCCAAGGATCTCGCCACCAGCGTCAGCCTGCTGCAGGAGTGGCTGAACGCCATCCCCACCCAGCCGGAGCAGCTGGATCACTTCGCACCGCCGCTGCAAGCGTTGCAGGATAACAAGGCCGACAGCGACGAGAAGGCGCTGTTGATGGCCAGCCTGCTGGCGGAGCTGGCGCCGCAATATGTGCTCAGCATCATCTATCCGGATATCAGCATCGGTAGCGTCTCCCCTGCCTGGCTGGCCATTACGGCAGACAGTGGCGTACCCGGTGATGTGGTGGTGATCAACAATCAGCGCCATGTGCTGCTGACCGGCTCGTCCCTGCTGGCCCAGCAGATGACCATGGCCAAGATCCCCCTCATCAGCGAATCGCTCTACTGACGCAGACAGCTCAGACCAGCAGCCAATTCATTGATTTTTATCGATGTCATGCCATCCTAGCCGCCCTTGCCAGCCAACCACCTGACTGGCGGGGCGCCGACGCTTCTGAATTGCGATCTTATTTAACACTTTTTAAACAGATCCGATCAGTTTAGGATGAAGCTCGCCCATTCCCTCAATCCGAAACTCGTTATAACATAACAAATGGAGTGTCATCAGGATGAAACATCTCGTACTTACTTTGGCGCTGCTGCCATATCTGGTCTTTGCTCACAACTTCAAGGATGGCAACTCGGTGCCGCTGGTCAATGTCAGCGACAAGGGTGAGCTGGTACTGAATGGCAAGGAGATCGGCTACCAGCCGTGGCAGAGCACCTCGCTCACCGGCAAGGTGTTCCTGATCCAGCATATTGCCGGTCGCTCCAGTGCCAAGGAGCTGAACGCCCCGATGATCGAGGCGATCAAGGCCGCCAAACTGCCGCAAGACAAGTACCAGACCGTTACCGTCATCAACAGCAATGACGCCATCTGGGGCACCTCCGGCTTCGTGAAGAGCAGTGCCGAGGACAGCAAGAAAGAGTTCCCCTGGTCCGCCATGGTGCTGGATGCCAAGGGCATGGCGCGCAACGCCTGGGATCTGACGCCGGAAAGCTCGGCGATCATCCTGCTGGATAAAGAGGGCAAGGTGCTGTTTGCCAAAGATGGCCAGCTCGATGCCAACAATATTGCTACCGTGATGGGGCTCATCAAGTCCCATCTCTAAGTCAGAGAGAAAGGGCGCTGATAGCGCCCTTTCCATAAGGGTCTATGGGTCGTATCAAGCTGAAAATCTGGATCTTGCTGCTGGGCTGGTTATGGCTGCAGCCTGCCCTTGCCCGGCACCAGTTTGAATCCGCCCTGCCCGGCCACGACGACCATCACTGTCTGGTCTGCGCCCTCCATCTGGATGGCAAGCAGGTCATCACCGCTACCCCCTATTGTTTCCCCAGTTCGACCTCTGTTTTGCCCGCTGTTGCAATAATGCAACGCTCGGCAAATACCGCCACGCTTCACAGCTATGCCATCCGTGCGCCGCCCGCCTCTGCTTTTCTCTATCCCTTTGTTTAATTTCGCTATTTGTTTTGAAAAAGGATTAAAGATGAAAGCAGTTACTCTGTTGCTGGCCGCAGCGGCCTTTGGCGCACACGCAAATCACGACGAACACGAGAGCCACAGCCACGGCGCCCACGAGCATGGCCACGGCCACCTCAATCTGGTGGTCGATGGCGACCAGCTGATGATCGAGCTGCAGGCCCCTGCCGCCGATCTGGTAGGCTTCGAGCACGCAGCCAAAAGCGATGAAGAGAAGGCGCAATATGCCAAGGCTATCGCCCGCCTCCAGCAGCCTGATGCCCTGTTCCGCTTCGACCCGGCCGCTGGCTGCAAACTGACCCAGCAGGAGCTGCAAGCCGCCAAAGAAGAGCACGACCATGACCATGACCATGACCATGACCATGACCATGACCATGACAAGGCTACCAGCGACAAACATGAAAACCACCATGATCATGACGAAGCGGGTCACGCCGATATGGGCGCCATGTACACCTACACCTGCGCCACGCCGGCCAAACTGACCGGCCTTGAGGCGACCCTATTCAGCGTCTATCCGAGCCTTGAGAAGCTGAGCGTGCAGGGCATCCTGCCTACTGGCCAGACCGCTGGCGAGCTGACCCCGTCCGCCAACAAGCTGAGCTGGTAACGCCATGAAAAAAGCCGTGGTTGAGATCCGCGATCTGGCCTTTGCCTGGCCAGGTGGCGACGCTGTACTCGATCTGCCCGCCCTCACCATCCGCGAGGGTGAGCGGGTCTTTATCAAGGGCCCGTCGGGCTCTGGCAAGTCGACCCTGCTCGGGTTGCTGGCCGGGATCCAGACCGCCAACCACGGCACCCTGGAGGTGCTGGGCCAACCATTGGCCCGGCTCTCTGGCCGTGCCCGTGACCACTTCCGGGCGGCCAATCTGGGTTATATCTTCCAGCAGTTCAATCTGCTGCCTTTTCTCTCGGTGCAGGACAACGTGACCGCTGCCCTCACCTTTTCGCCCGCCAAACGGGCTCGCCTGCAAGGGAGTCCGGAGCAGGAGGCGCGCCGTCTGCTGGCGGAGCTGCAACTGCCGGATGACGCACTGCATCGCCCCGTCCATGCCCTCAGCATCGGCCAGCAGCAGCGGGTTGCTGCCGCACGGGCGCTGATCGGCTCGCCGCCACTGGTGATCGCCGACGAGCCCACCTCGGCCCTCGACACCGATAACCGGGCGGCCTTTATCAAGCTGCTGTTCGAGGAGTGCGACAAGCAGGGCTCGACCCTGATCTTCGTCAGTCACGACCCTTATCTCGAACCCCTGTTCCCACGGGTGGAAAACCTGCAACAACTTAACCGGAGGGCTACGTGCTAAAGCTCGCCCTGCAAAGTCTCTGGGCCCGCCGCCTTACCGCCGGGCTCACCCTGCTGGCCGTCGCCATCAGCGTCACCCTGCTGCTCGGGGTGGAGCGGGTGCGTACTCAGGCCCGCGAAAGTTTCTCCAACACCGTCTCGGGGACCGATCTCATCGTCGGCGCCCGCTCCGGTCAGGTGAACCTGCTGCTCTACTCGGTGTTTCGCATCGGCAACCCCACCAACAACGTGGGGTGGGACTCTTATCAAGCCATCAAACAGAAACCGGGCGTTGCCTGGACCATCCCGCTTTCCCTTGGTGACTCCCACAAGGGATTTCGGGTGCTCGGCACCAATGGCGACTACTTCACCCACCTGAAGTACGGTCAGCAGCAATCGCTGCAACTGCGCGAAGGACGGCCGTTCGACACGCCGTTTGAAGCGGTACTCGGCGCTCAGGTGGCCGAGAAGCTCGGCTATCACCTCGACCAATCCATCGTTATCGCCCACGGCGCTGGCAACACCTCGTTCAGCCAGCACGACAACCTGCCATTCAAGGTGGTGGGCATTCTGGCGCCGACCGGCACGCCCATCGATCGCACCATCCATGTGCCGCTGGCGGGGATCGAGGCGATCCATCTCGGTTGGGACACCGGCCGCCACAGCAAGAACGTGACGCCGGAGCAGGCGCTGGCGCAGGATCTCACCCCGAAAACCATCACCGCCTTTATGGTGGGCTTGAGCAACCGGATCCTGGCGTTCCAGCTGCAGCGCAGCGTCAACACCTATCCCAAAGAGCCGCTGATGGCGATCCTGCCGGGGGCCGCCCTGCAGGAGCTGTGGAGCCTGATGAGCGTGGCGGAAACCGCTCTCTCGGTCATCGCCGGTTTTGTGGTGGTAGCGGGCCTTATCGGCATGCTGACTACCCTGCTGGCGGGGCTTAACGAGCGGCGCCGGGAGCTCGCCATCTTGCGATCCCTCGGCGCAGGCCCTGCCCACCTGTTCCTGCTGCTGGCGCTGGAAGCGATGGCGCTGACCACGGTCGGCATTGCTCTCGGGGTCGCCGTGCTCTATCTGGGGCAGGGGCTTGCCTCGCCCTGGCTGCTCAGCCACTATGGCCTGCAACTGAGTCTGGGGCTGCCGAGCACCTACGAGTGGCAGTTGCTGGGGATAGTCTGGCTGGCAGGCATGGTGATCGGCCTGCTCCCTGCTGCCCGCGCTTACCGCTACAGCCTGAGCGATGGCATGAGCATTCGCGTCTAGCGAGACGCCCAAAAATAGAAACAGAAGGACAGATGATGAAGTGGAAAATTGTGGCGCTGCTCGCCAGCCTGCTGGTGCTGCCCGCCCTGGCCGCCGATTACAAGACCATCGACTGGGATGTGCTCATCCCGGAAGGGGAGAAACTGCTGCCACCGCCCCAGGTCAATCACGAAGATCCCATGTCGGTTCCGCAACCGGTGGGTGGGGTAAACAAGAAGCTGGACAACCAGGATGTGCGCATTCCGGGCTTCGTAGTGCCGCTGGAAGGGGATGCCAAGAAGATCACCGCCTTCCTGCTGGTACCCTACTTCGGCGCCTGCATCCATGTGCCGCCGCCCCCCACCAATCAGGTGATCTATGTGAGCTACCCCAAGGGTGCACCGGTGGATGATCTGTGGGATGCCATCTGGGTAAAGGGCAAGATGCGCACGGTCAGCTCCAGCCACGAGATGGCCACCGCCTCCTATTCGATGGAAGCGGTCGAGGTGAGCGTCTACGAGGAGTAATCCTCCCGTTGCAAAAAAAGCGGCCTCCACGGAGGCCGCTTTGTTATCTTGGCATCCCGGTTGGAGTAACATTCAGCTCCAGAACCTGTGCGAATGGAGTCAGCATGGCAGACCTCCCCCCCCCGAAAAAAGAGAGTTCGATCCTGAGCAGCCAGGAGCAGACCCTGCGCCTGGCCCGCAGCCGCGGCATCGACGGCATGCTCACCCGCAATACCGACAGCACCTTCGAGCAGCGCGCCACCTTTCGCCATCTGGCGGATCAGGCCGCCCGCCAGCGCAATCTGGAAGCCATCATGGTGATGGCCTCCCGCCACTGCGAAGAGACCGCGGCTGGCGGCGAGATGGACAGTGATTGGCTGACCCGCTTCCTGCAACTGGCGGAAGATATCAGCATGGTGCCGATGCAGCAGCTGTGGGGGCGGATCTTCGCGCTGGAAGTCGCCACCCCGGGCCGCTTCTCCATTCGGGCGCTCGCCACCCTCAAAGAGATGACCCAGCGCGAGGCCCAGCTGTTCCAACGTATCTGCTCACTGACTTGCCACTACACCGGCAGCGACGAGCAGCGACTGCTGCTGGGGCTGCACAAGGGGGCCAGCCTGCTGAGTCGTGCCAAGGCAACGCGCCTTGGCCTTGGCAAATACCGACTGCCCTACAACGCCCTGCTGCAACTGTTTGAGCTCGGGCTGCTGCATCGCGCGGAGCTGGAGTCCGGCCCGCTGCCCGCCGATGGGGTCGAGCTGGAGTTCGGCAACCAGCGCTGGCGACTGCAGTGCAAGCAGAACAACATCACCCTGCTCTACTACCGCCTCACCCCGGTGGGCAACGAGCTTGCCCAGCTGCTGCAAGAGTCGCCGCTGGAGGAGTACCTGCAGGATCTGAAAACCGTGCTGGTGCAGGGGATCCAGATTGAAGTGATGCAGCTCGTCAGCGCCCCCTCCTCACCCGCTCCCGACCCTCTCCCCTGATCTCTGGCGGGGCAGCTGATGCCCCGTCGGTTCATGGCTCCTTCGCATCAAGCTGCTGGCTCCAAGCTTATGGGCTTGTCCAGAATAGGTTGCAAATTGCAGATGCCGCAGAGGCACACCCCGTCTGCTCCGTTGCATATTGCAAACAGCAACGGTCTTTTCCTGCCAAAACGGCACTAATAACATATCAATCATTAGCTTTTGCCAGCTGGCCCACCCCTTGCAGATGTCTTGATGCAGATCAAAATCTAACCATCACAGCTCGGGAGTAAGGCCATGAGAATCAATCAACCGGTTACCCAAAGAGAACGTCTCTATCCAGACCACCAGAGCCTGATCTCCACCACGGATCTGGAGAGCCGCATCACCTACGCCAACGATGAGTTCTGCGAGATAGCAGGCTTCCAGCTCGACGAGCTGGTGGGGGAACACCACAATCTGGTACGTCATCCTGACATGCCGAAACAGGCCTTTGCCGATCTGTGGAACCATATCCGCGAAGGCAAGAGCTGGATGGGACCGGTGAAGAACCGCTGCAAGAGTGGCGATCACTACTGGGTCAGCGCCTTTGTCACCCCCATCAAGGATGCCAGCGGCCGGGTGGTGGAGTATCAGTCGGTGCGCACCGCCCCGAGCGAGGAGATCAAACAGCGGGCCGAGAAGGTCTATGCCGACCTGCGCAATAACAAGCTGCCGCTGGCACTCAAGTTGCCCACCTTCTCCCATACCCTGACCATCAACTTCTGTCTGCTGCTGAGCCTGCTCGCCATGTTTGCGCTGGGCTACAACCACGACATGAACTGGCAACTGGCGCTGGTCGCCCTGCCGCTGGCGATAGCGGCCATCACCCTGAATGCCCTCTCCCGCCGCCTCGGCAAGCTCAACAAGATGGCCCGCAGCCGCTTTGACAACCCGCTGATGCAGCTGCTCTACACCAACAAGGTGGACAATATCGCCGCCATCGAACTCTCGATGGTGATGAATCAGGCCGAGTTCAACGCCGTGCTGGCCCGCACCCAACAGACTTGCAGCAAGATCCTGCAGGCCGCCGAGGGGGATCTGCGCAACGCCGAATCCATCACTGACAACCTGCAACAGCAGCAGGCCGAGACCAATCAGGTAGCGACCGCCGTGACCGAGATGTCGGAATCCATTCGCGAGGTTTCACAGAGCTCCAGCGAATCCTCCAGCCTGCTGGACGAGACCGCCGACCTGTTCAAGAGCGGCAACCACAGCGTGGCCGAAACCGTGGCTGCCGTGGCGGGTATGAACAGCGAGCTGACCACCTCCAAGAGCGTGATCAGTGCGCTGGTCGGCCACTGCCGCGATATCGATGGCATCCTCGATGTGATCAATAACATCGCCAACCAGACCAACCTGCTGGCCCTCAACGCTGCCATCGAAGCGGCACGGGCTGGCGAAGCGGGCCGCGGCTTCTCGGTGGTCGCCGACGAGATCCGCTCGCTCGCCATCAAGACCCAATCCTCGACCAGCGAAATCCAGAAGATGATCACCGAGCTGCAAACCAGCGCCGGGGATGCAGAGCAGGCGATGGAGAAGGGCTGCCAGCTCTCCGAGAGCTGCCAGCAAAAAGCCTCGGCAACCGGCACCATACTCCAGCAGATCAACGATATGCTGCAGCAGGTGGCCTCCGGCAGCGGCCAGATTGCCCAGGCGGTACAGGAGCAGTTCCACGTCACCGCAGAGATCAACCGCAACGTGCTCAGCATCAAGACCCTGGCCGATGACTCCAGCGTCGGCAGCCAGCACGCCGTGCACGGCATCACCCAGCTGGTCAACCAGTTGAGCGATCTCGACCGGCTGGTACGCCAGTTCCAGAAGGGCGCTCCGACAAGCCAGAGCCGCTACGAAGTGGCCACCACCCGCGCCGTGCCGGTTCGCCAAGCGAGATAACCACTACCCAAACCATCACCTCAGACAAACCCTATAGGCCCAAGGGCCCATAGGGTTTTTTAGTGTCCACCAACAAGAGGACGATACTCCCGCTTCACTGTCCGATTTCCCTCTGCGCTAATGGGCCCAAGCGGTTGAGTGACCACATTTAAACCCATTAATGATTAATTTATTGATCTTGCTCAGGAAACGGCCCGCTTGCGCTTTTCACCTGAGCCCCGTTCGGTAACATAGCAGCTTGGCAACCTCTTGCAGGAGTCAGCCATGAGCCAACCAGTGCCAAATCACAGGTAAAAGCAGCAAGCTGGAGGCTGGAAATTCAGGGGTGGTAGCGTGGTTTTTGTAGGTTGGCGCAGAGCGTAGCGAAGCCCAACAGACGAGATGCTTTTTCATACAGTAGTAACAGTGGCATAAAAAGAGGAAGTCAAGCGAATATGCCCAGCACGAGAAAGAAGCGGATAACATCATGATTTAATGATTATATTTACTTGGCGACAGTGAAAATGTTACGGAGTTATATGAAATGCTCTGCTAACGGATTAGTGCCGCCTTCCATCTAATCACTGTTAGATTTTTCTATGCACATACCATCTAGCCACGTATTTGAAGCTCTTTCAGAGAAAGGCGTTGACCAATTGCACCATGCGAACAGTGTTGCGACCGCATGCCAGTTCTTAAGGTCACGTGCGCTCCTATCCAGAGGCACGGTAGAGCGTCTTGGTATAACCCAAACGCCTCAGGAATCAGATGACATCGATCGCCGATACAGTATTTGGTTTGATGTATTTATCGACTCCGTTGATATTCATCATCGTGCGCGCCGTGCAAACGTATACGGCCCAGTGCTTTTCGTTTTCGATATTGGTCTAATAGATAGAACCGGCACCGGCCGACTATGGGTAACAAAACTAAATCCTACCAAATGGGCTGGTAAATCAGAAAAACAGCGCTGGTTCCAAGACAAGGACGATCTAGAAGAAAATTTTGTACTGGGACAATTCGATCAAATGGTTCTAGCCCGCCATAGTGGCGGAGAGCTTCCATTCAAGGGGCACTTGAGAAAAATAATACTTGATGACCCACGCCATGAAGACGACGAGGGAATAGATACATACAGTATGGCTGTAGGTGCTCTTCGGCTTGCAATGCAAGATGCGGGGCTTAATATTCCGATTGAGCGACGAGCTTGCAGGAGAGGTTGCATGTGCAGGCGATACTGGACGGAAGATGATGATCGAACCCTTAAGATGTTTAGCCCAAAAATCTAACCAGTGGTTCAAATCGTTCACTACGCTCACTGGGTCGAGCTAAAGCCCGCCCCTTAACCAAACGTTATGTTTATTCAGAGGTAAGAATGAGGTTCTTAAATAAAAATAATATTATGTGGGTTTGCTTATTGGTACTAGTTTATTTGCTAAGCCATGGAATTGTTAACAGCGATATTTTTATTGATTATTATAAAGGAAGTCTTATCCCAGAGTTTACGGGGATGTTTTTAGAGTTGCTGATAATATTGGCCATATTTAATAAATGGCAAGAGAGAATTGATAACCAAAACAAAATAGATAAAGAGCGTGTCTTGCGGAAATATATAATATTTACAATCAATAAATTAAGGGCTTTTGACTCCATTCCAACTTCTTTCAGTTTTTATGGAGAAAATCATAATGAAAATCATGCTACTTTAAATAGCCTGAGAGATGAAGTTAGAGCTTTGTCTGGAAATGATGTGTATGAAAAGGTTGGTAATGATTTCAAAAAACATTGCAAAATTGATGTTGATGCTATCACGGCTCTATTGCCCGTGGCGGCGGATTTATCTAAAGAGCATTTTAAATCTTGGTCTAGATTAGTCTTTTTTGTGAAAAAGCTATCATTTGATGATGTGAATGAAGAAGATGTAAAAGAGTATATTATTAATTTAATAGAGTACATTCGGGATTTTGATGATGCATCATTTAAAAATAAAATCTATGACGGCGCAAAATAAACATAACAAACGCCTCAAGAGGGACTGTCAACGCGTGGCGTTTCCAGCCCGTAGGTTCAAATAGCGTAGCGTATTCGGACAATCGCGAATAACCGCGCCGAAATAACAATCCAGCTCCCTTTATCAAATGGCGCAACTCAACAACTACAAATAATTCCCCTGCCGCAGGGCGGTCAGCAACTCCTCCACCAGCGTATCCACCGGTTTACCGGCATTAAGCAGATGGATTTCCGGCTGCTCCGGTGCCTCATAGGCGGAGTCGATACCGGTAAAATTGCGAATTTCCCCTGCCCTAGCCTTCTTGTAAAGTCCTTTGGGATCGCGCTCTTCACAGATGGCGAGCGGTGCATCGACAAAGACTTCGACAAACTCCCCTTCACCCAAGAGACTGCGCACCAGCGCCCGCTCGGCACGGAACGGCGAGATAAAGGCGGTAAGCACGATAAGGCCCGCATCCACCATCAGTTTCGCCACCTCGCCGACCCGGCGGATATTCTCCTGCCGCGCAGCATCGTCGAAGCCGAGATCCCCGCACAGGCCGTGGCGCACATTGTCCCCATCCAGCAGATAGGTATGCTTGCCTTGTGCCGCCAGCGCCTGCTCCAGCGCCCCCGCCAGGGTCGATTTGCCCGCCCCCGACAGCCCGGTAAACCAGATCACCAGCGGCTTTTGCCCTTTAAGCTCGGCCCGGCTCTGTTTGTCGACGGCATGCTTGTGCCACACGATATTGCTCATCCAACACTCCTTGATTGGCGTTCACGCCTCAAAACTTAAACTGTCCGGCACCACGGGGAGCCGCCTCGGACTATCAGCCGACAACGTGCTGATGCCATGGCATTACTCATCCAACACCCCTTGATTGGTATTTACGCCTTAAAACGGAAACAGCAGGGGCACCATCACAATCACCCCGAGGCTATAGGCCAGCGAGACCGGCAGAGCCAGCTTGAGGTAGTCCGGCATCTTGTAGTTGCCCGCGGCATAGACCATCAGGTTGGTCTGGTAGCCGTAGGGCAGGATAAAGCTGGAGCTCGCCCCGAACAGCACCGCCAGAATAAACGGCATGGTCGAGACATCCATGCTGAGCGCCAGCTGGTAACCCATGGGGAAGGCCAGCGCGGCGGCGGCGTTGTTACTCATCAGCTCGGTCAGCACCAACGTAAACACATAGATACCGATAAAGGCGATGATGGGGCTGGCACCGTTGAACTCCCCCATCAGCCAGTCGGCGATAAGCTTGGCCAGTCCGCTCTTTTCCAGCTGATCGGCGATGGCCAGCGCCCCGCCGACCACCAGCCAGATATCCAGCGGGAAGCGGCGGCGGATCTCGTCCAGGGTCAGAATGCGGGTGAGCAGCAGCGCCACCAGCATCAACAGCAACCCCTTGAACAGCGGCACCAGATCAAACACAGAGAGCGCCAGCACCCCGAGAAAACCCAGCACCACGGCAGCGCTGCGCTTGCCATCGAGGCGGGTAGAAGCTTCCAGCCCGCTCACCACCACAAACTCCCGCCCCAGCGATTTGTTGCGGGCAAACTGGGGGCCGGGGGCCAGCAGCAGGGTATCACCGGCGTGCAGTTCAATCTGGCCGAGACCGCCGGTGAGCTGGGTTTCGCCGCGGCGCACCGCCAGCACCACCGCATCGAAGTGGGTGCGAAATTCGGCATCCTTGATGGTCTGACCCACCAGCCGCGAGCTGTGGCTGACGATCACCTCCACCAGATGCTGGCCGTTGAGGCGGTGCTGGCCGTAGAGATCCAGCCCCTTCATCTCCTGCAATACGCCGACGCTCTCAACATCGCCGCAAAAGAGCAGCACGTCCCCTTCGTGCAGTTCGTGTTCCGGCTGCACCGGGCAGATCACCTGCTCGCCGCGAATGATCTCCGCCAGATAGAGGCTTTTCAGGCTGCGCAGGCCGTTCTCCTTGACGCTGCGCCCCGCCAGCGGTGAACCGGCGCCCACCTTGGCCTCGAGAAAGTAGCCGGATTCGCGGCTCATCTCGGTATCCTGCTCCGGCAGGTGGCGGGCAAACAGCAGCACGGCCACCAGACCGGTCAGCAGGGTGCCCGCTCCCACCATAAAGAAGTCGAACATGCCGAGCGGCGGCGCCCCCATCTTGATGAGGAAGCTGTTGACGATCAGGTTGGTTGAGGTGCCGATCAGGGTCAGCACCCCGCCAAAGGTCGCCGCGAAGCACATGGGCAGCAGCAGCCGCGATGGCGCATGGTTGGGGTTGCGTTTGACCGCTCCCAGCATGGAGGCCACCACGGCGGTGTTGTTGACGAAAGCCGACAGGAAGGCGGTGGAGAACCACACCTTCACCAGCACCTTGTTGAATGAACCCGTGCCCACCAGATTGGCGAACCAGCTCATGATGCGGGTCTTCTCCACCGCCAGCGACACCAGCAGCAACAGCACCAGCGTCAGCAGGGCACTGTTGGTGTAGCCCGCCACCACGGCATTGATATCCGCCAGCCCGCTCAGGTAGGTGATGAGCACGGCGCCCGAGAAGAGCAGCGCCGGGCGGAGTTTGCCCTGGATCAGCAGGGCCACGAGAGCAGCCAGCAGACCCAGCACCAGGAATTGTTGCCAGGTCATGGGCTTACTCCTTGCTTGTGTCGTTACCGATGGCCAGCGCTTGCCAGTGCGGGAAGTGCTTGCGCACCAGCGCGTTGAGCTCGATTTCGAACTCGCTGTAGTGACCTTTGGCTACCTTGGCGGCCAAGCCTTCCACTATCATGCCGGCGCCGACGGTGACGTTGCTCAGCCGGTCGATCAGGATAAAGCTGCCGGTATCGCGGATCTCCTGATACGGGTCGAATGCCACCGGGTCGGTGAGGCTCAGCTCGCACAGGCCGATCTCGTTGAGCTTGAGCTCGCTGGCGGGCAGTTCGTCCAGCTTGTTGATCTCGATGCGGTGGCGGATAGCCTCCACCTGACCGCGACTCTTCTTGGTGGCCAGCTTGACGTCGTAGACCCGGCCCGGTTGCAGGGACTCCTCCCCCATCCAGACGATATGGGCCAGCACATTCTGGGTCACTTGCGGACGTTGGGCGGCATCCACCAGCAGGTCGCCGCGGCTGATGTCGATCTCGTCGGCGAAGGTGACCGTGATGGCCTGACCCGGCAGGGCGTACTCCAGATCCCCGTCGAAGGTGACGATGCGGGTCACTGTGCTCTCTTTGCCCGACGGCAGCACCGCCAGCTTGTCGCCCACCCGCAGGATGCCGGAGGCGAGCGTGCCTGCGAAGCCGCGAAAATCGAGGTTGGGGCGGTTCACATACTGCACCGGCAGGCGCACCGGATGACGCTCCAGCTCACGCTCCACCTCGGCAGACTCCAGCAGAGCAAGCAGGGTTTCGCCCTGATACCAAGCCAGCTTGTCGCTTTGGTTGACCACGTTGTCACCGTCCAGCGCCGAAACCGGCACGATATGGATGGTGTCGACGCTGAGCTTTTTGGCGAACTCGCGGTAGTCGGCACTGATGCGCTCGAACACCTCCTGACTGAACTCCACCAGATCCATCTTGTTGACCGCCACCACGAACTGCTTGATGCCAAGCAGGCTCGCGATAAAGCTGTGGCGGCGGGTCTGATCCAGCACGCCTTTGCGAGCGTCGATCAGAATGATGGCCAGATCGCAGGTGGAGGCGCCGGTCGCCATGTTGCGGGTGTACTGCTCATGCCCCGGGGTATCCGAGATGATAAATTTGCGCTTGGCGGTGGAGAAATAGCGGTAGGCCACGTCGATGGTGATGCCCTGCTCGCGTTCCGCTTGCAGGCCGTCTACCAGCAGTGCCAAGTCCAGCTTCTCGCCGGTGGTGCCGAGCTTCTGGCTGTCGGACTCCAGTGCTTTGAGCTGATCTTCATAAATCTGCTGGGAGTCGTGCAGCAGGCGACCAATAAGGGTGCTCTTGCCGTCATCCACGCTGCCGCAGGTGAGAAAACGCAGCAGACTCTTGTGCTGCTGGGCGTGCAGATAGGCTTCGATGCCCTGTTCGGTGATGGCGGTCTGAATATGGCTGTTCATGCTGACGACTCCTTAGAAATATCCCTGACGCTTCTTCTGCTCCATGGAGCCGGCCTGATCGTGGTCAATCAGCCGCCCTTGCCGCTCGCTCGAGGTGGTGAGCAGCATCTCTTCAATAATTTCCGGCAAGGTGGTGGCATCGGATTCGATGGCCCCGGTGAGCGGGTAGCAACCGAGGGTGCGGAAGCGCACCAGCTCCTGCTTCACTTCGTCTTCCGGGCCGATGGGCATACGATCGTCATCCACCATGATCTTGATGCCGTTGCGCTCCACCACCGGACGGTAAGCGGCGAAGTAGAGCGGCACTATGTCGATCTTTTCCAGATAGATGTATTGCCAGATATCCAGCTCGGTCCAGTTGGAGAGCGGGAACACCCGGATACTCTCCCCCTTGTTGACCTGGCTGTTGTAGACGCGCCACAGCTCGGGGCGCTGGTTCTTCGGATCCCAGCGGTGGGACTTGTCACGGAAGGAGTAGACCCGCTCCTTGGCGCGGGACTTCTCCTCATCGCGACGGGCGCCACCGAAGGCGGCATCGAAGCCATATTTGTTGAGCGCCTGCTTGAGCCCCTCGGTCTTCATGATGTCGGTGTGCTTGCCGCTGCCGTGCACGAAGGGATTGATGCCCATGGCGAGCCCTTCCGGGTTCTTGTGGACGATGAGATCCAGCCCGTACTTTTTGGCGGTCTCGTCGCGGAACTTGATCATCTCCTTGAACTTCCAGTCGGTGTCAACGTGGAGCAAGGGAAACGGGATCTTGCCCGGATAGAAGGCCTTGCGGGCCAGATGCAGCATGACGGAGGAGTCCTTGCCGATGGAGTACATCATCACCGGGTTTTCAAATTCGGCAGCCACCTCGCGGATGATATGGATGCTCTCGGCTTCCAGCTGCTGCAAGTGCGTCAATCTTTCACGGTCCATGTTGGTCCTCGGGTCATAGCTTATGCGCCTGCTCGGGGCGCTGGGTGGTTCAGTTCGCGGCCGCGCTGGCAGCCGCATCAAATATCTTTTTCCGGGTCAGGCCAGCTGCACCAGCTTGAGGTCGCAGCCATCGAGATCCGGGTTAGCGCGCAGCTGCTGGCCGCTCTTTTCCCCGTTTTTTTCTCCAAACCAGGCGAGCCGCTCACGCAGGGCAACCACTTCACCGATGACGATAAGCGACGGGCTCACCGCCTGTTTGGCCAGCTCGGCCAAGTCGGCCAGCGTGCCGGTCAACACCCGCTGGCGGGATGTGGTGCCGCGCTCGATGATGGCGATGGGGGTGGCTTGGCTTCGGCCATGCTCCACCAGCTGCTGCTGGATATGCTCGGAGCGCATCAGCCCCATGTAGATGACCAGGGTCTGACTGGTAGCGGCGAGCTGCTGCCAGTCAGGCTCCTTGCCCTCCTTCTGGCAATGGCCAGTGATAAAGACGGCGCTCTGGGCATAATCACGGTGAGTCAGCGGAATACCGGCATAGGCGGTAGCACCGGCAGCAGCCGTGATGCCGGGCACCACCGAGAAAGGGATGCCTTCATCGGCCAGCACTTCCAGCTCCTCGCCACCCCGGCCAAACATAAAGGGATCGCCCCCTTTCAGCCGCACCACCCGGTTGCCCGCCTTGGCGTATTCCACCAGCAGGCGATTGGTCTCCTCCTGCGGCACGCTGTGGGCACCCGCCTTCTTGCCGACCGACACCAAAGTGGCATCGCGGCGCACCAGATCGAGGATCTCAGGCGAGACCAGCTGGTCGTAGAGCACTACTTCAGCCTGTTGAATCTGTTGCAGCGCCTTGAGGGTCAAGAGGCCCGGATCGCCAGGGCCCGCGCCAACCAGCACCACCTCACCCACTTCGCTTTTCGCCTGATCGAGGCCATCGCTCAGCCACTGCTCGGCACCTTGCCAGTCCTCTTTCTCAATCAGGCTGGCGAGAGTGTTAGAGGCAAAAGCGCGCTCCCAGAAGCGGCGGCGATCGGAAATCGATGAGAGCACCCGCTTGGCCTTGTCACGGACCCGGCCGGAGAGCTCGGTCAGTCCGCCGAGATGGCGCGGCAGCAGGCTCTCCAGCCGCTCGCGCAGCAGGCGCACCAGCACCGGCGCCTTGCCGCCGCTGGAAACCGCCACCATCAGCGGCGAGCGATCGATGATCGAGGGGAAGATAAAGCTGGAGCGCTTGGGGTCATCCACCACGTTGACGAACAGACCCAGCTGGTTGGCACTCTGATAAACCAGTGCGTTGACTTCGAGGTTGTCGGTCGCCGCCACCACCAAAATCTGGCCTGCCAGATGGGCGGGGGTGAAACGCTCCGCAAGATGGGTGAAACGACCGGTGAATTCCGCAAATTCCGGTTCAAGTTCCGGGGAGACCAGGGTCAGCCGGGCACCGGCCGCCAGCAGCAGGCGCGCCTTGCGCAGGGCAACCTCGCCCCCGCCCACCAGCAGTACCGGGCGGCCTTCCAACTTGGCAAACATAGGTAAATAATCCATTTCGGCCCATCCCTCGGAACACGACTAATATGGGGCGACTATAGGCAGGGCAGCTTATCCCTCAAAATAATAAAAAATGCTTTTTAATGCGTTTTGGTAATTAGCAAAGCCGATTCATGACAAAGGTGTACGAAGTCACTTGTGGTACCTGACGCCAGACCATAGGCTAGGGACTGTGTTTCATAAGGAGCTAAATGATGAATGAATCATTGATTGTGCTAGGGATTTTCGTGTTCCTGGTGCTCGCCACCCTGAGCGCGGGCATCAAAATAGTGCCCCAAGGCTACAACTGGACGGTGGAGCGCTTCGGCCGCTACACCCGCACCCTGACCCCGGGTCTCAACCTGCTGATCCCCTACGTGGATCGGGTCGGCCACAAGATCATCATGATGGAGCAGGTGCTGGACATCCCGGCACAAGAGGTGATCTCCCGCGACAACGCCAACGTCACCATCGACGCCATCAGCTTTGTGCAGGTGGTGGATGCCCGCAAAGCGGGTTATGAGGTCAACGATCTCACCAGCGCCATCCGCAATCTCACCATGACCAATATGCGCACCGTGCTCGGCGCCATGGAGCTGGACGAGATGCTCTCCCAGCGCGACACCATCAACGAGAAACTGCTGCGCACCATGGATGCCGCCACCGCCCCCTGGGGCATCAAGGTGACCCGCATCGAGATTAAAGATGTGCGCCCGCCGCTGGCACTGGTCGAGGCGATGAACGCCCAGATGAAGGCCGAGCGCCAGAAACGGGCCGAGGTACTGGAAGCCGAAGGGGTGCGCCAGTCCAAAATCCTGAAAGCGGAAGGCGAAAAGCAGTCCCAGATCCTCAAAGCCGAAGGTGAGCGTCAGGCCGCCTTCCTCGCCGCCGAAGCGCGGGAGCGGGCTGCCGAGGCGGAAGCCAAGGCGACCCACATGGTTTCCCAGGCAATTGCGGAAGGAGACCTGCAGGCCATCAACTACTTCGTGGCCCAGAAATATACCGAGGCACTGGCCCGCATCGGTGAAGGCCCCAACAGCAAGATCATCATGATGCCGCTGGAAGCGGGCAGCCTGATTGGCTCGGTGGCTGGTATGGCCGAGCTGTTCAACAAAGATGGCAAGGGCAGCAAGTCATGACAGCGCTGTTAGAGGGGCTGACCCACTGGCACTGGCTGGGGCTCGGCTTCATTCTGCTGGCCATCGAGGTGCTCGGATCGGTGGGCTTTTTGCTCTGGACCGGCATCGCCGCGCTGGAAGTGGGGCTACTGCTGCTGATCTGGCCCTTTGGCTGGCAGGCGCAGTTGCTGCTGTTTGCGGTGCAATCCCTGCTCACCACCTGGGCCTGGTGGCGCTGGCAACACCAGCGTGACAACTCGGGTCAGGATGCCGCCAGCACCATCAACGAGCGGATGCAGAGCTATATGGGCCGCGAGCTGACCCTGCTGGATGATGTCGCCCAAGGCACCAGCCGGGTACATCTGGACGACACGGTCTGGACGGTGCGCTGCGACGAGTCGCTGCCTGCGGGCAGCAAGGTCAGGGTGGTGGGGGCTGACTCCCACATCCTGCTGGTTGAACCCCGCAACTGACGCAACTCTGCCATCGAGTCATAAAAAAGCCCGCGATCGCTCGCGGGCTTTTGTCTCTCTGGCTGCCACTCAGGTACGCAGCCGATCGAGCTGACTGGCCAGCGACGTGGCCGCTTGCTCCAGCGCTTCGCTCAGTTGATGGCTGGAGCTTGCCTCCTGCCCGATCACGTTGGCGGTATCGCCGATCCGCATCAAATTCTTGTTGATATCGTCACTGACGGCGCTCTGCTGCTCGGCGGCGGTGGCAACCTGACTGATGTGGTCGTGGATCTGCTGGATCTGGGCCACCACCCGATTGAGCGCCTCGAACGCCTGCTCGGTGCCCTGCACCGTGGTGGTGGAGCGCTCGATGCCGGTATTCATCAGACGCTGGCTGCTGCTCACCTCAGTCTGCAAACTGCCAATCAGCTGGCCAATCTCGTCGGTCGATTCACGGGTCTTGTTGGCCAGCGCCCGTACCTCGTCTGCCACCACCGCAAAGCCACGGCCCATGTCCCCTGCCCGCGCCGCTTCGATGGCGGCATTGAGGGCCAGCAGGTTAGTCTGCTCGGCAATGGCGCGGATCACATCGAGGATCCGGCTGATATTGGTGCTGCGCTGGGCCACCAGCGCCACCGCTTTATCCGCCTCATGCATATCGCCGACCAGAGTATGGATCTCGTTGCGGGCATTGCTGAGGGTCTGCTGGGCGGTATTGATGTGGTGGGTCGCCGCTTCCGACTCCTGCGCAGCCTGCTCGGCATAACCCGCCACGCTGACTGCCGTGGTGCTCATCTGATGCATGGCGCTCACCACGCTCTCCAGCTCCAGATTCTGCTCGTCCAGACTACTGCGCATAGTGTCGGCGGTATGTTTCATCTCCCGCGCCTGCTGGTAGACCTGCTGACCGATCCCCTTGCTCATTTGCACCATGCCCCGCAGCTTGCCGAGAAAGGCATTGAGCTGGGCGCCCAGATCGATCAGCTCCTGATGGGTGTCGATCTCCATCTGCTGGGTCAGGTCCCCCTCGTTGCTGGAGAGATGGCCCACATGGCGGCTGATAAGAGAAAGTGGCGCTGTGATGGTCTGGATAAACCAGACCAGCAGCCCCAGCACCAACAGGGTGATACCGCCCATGGCGATGATCTGCTGCCGCTGGGCATCCACCAGCAGGGCGCCGAGCTCGCTGCTGATGGTGTGCGCCTTGCTTAGGGCCAGCGCCTTGGGCACCTTGATCATCAACCACCACTGGGTATTGGCTGCCTCAACCCGGATGGGCTGATGAAGAATGAAGTCACTGTCGCTGCTGACCGGCTGACCGTCAGGCAGGGTCAGGCCCACCTCCTTGAGTGGACGGCCCAGCTTGTCGGCATAGCGGTTGCTGCCCACAATCAGCCCCATCTTGCTGACCAGGGTCACATCCGCCTTGTTGTCATAGAGGCTCTTGCCAAGGTTTTCAGCCAGTTGCTGGAAGATGGGCAGGTTCATATCCACCCCGGCCAGCCCGACAAACTTGCCGTCACGCAGCACGGGCACCGTCAGACTGGTCATCAGCATCTTGTTGCCCGGGCTGATTTCGTAGAGGTAGGGCTCCATCAGGCAGGGCTGGCGGGTATCGCGACCACAGAGATACCACTCGCTGTTGCGAATGCCAAACTCGTTGAGGGAGGTATCAAACTTGGCCTCGCTGGCAGCGGCGTCCACCGCTTGCTGGGCGACTGCCCCTCCCTGATCCTTGGTGAAATAGACCTCCAGACTCCCCTTGCCTGCCACCGAGTGGCTGGCCCCGCCCAGCCAGTTGCCATCCTCGCCATCATAGCCGTCCGGTTCAAACTGGGCGTAGATGGAGCTGATCCCGCTCGCCTGCTGCAGGCTGCTGCCGAGCAGAGACTCCACTTGAGGCCGCGACAGCCGCAGTTCCGGCTTAGCCATCCCGGCTTCAATCTGGGCGGTCACGGTCAGGGGGATCTGATAGGAGTTCTGCATCAGCGAGGCAATCTGGATGGCATAGCGCTCTGCCTGATACTGCAGGCTGTGGGAGACCTCCTCTTCCAGTGCATCGCTGGTCTGGGTCATCACCATGTTGCGAAGGGAGCTGAAAGAGGCCGATTGCAACAGGGTCATGGCCAGCACGGTCAGCAGAAACAGCCCCATGGTAAGGCACAGCAGCTTGAACTTGAGGGAACGTTGCTTCATGCGGCAACTCCTTATGACAGAATAACAACGAATTACTTGAGTATATTCGCCCACTTGCGCTTCACCCGATTTGTTGATGGGTTTGTGGCAGGCTTCTGGTTATAATTTTTGCCTTCCCGAGCGTTGATGGAACAGTCGCAATGAGCAATGCACTGAGCAGTGTCCCGCCGGTAGTCGCGATGGACTACCCCTTTCCGGCCAAACCTCTTCCCCTGAGTGCCGAGCAGAGAACGACCTTGACCACAGAAATCAAGGCGCTGCTCAAGGAGCGCAAGGCGGTACTGGTTGCCCACTACTACACGGATCCCGAGATCCAGGCGCTGGCCGAAGCCACCGGCGGTTTCGTCGGTGACTCGCTGGAGATGGCCCGCTTTGGTCGCGATCACGAGGCGCAGACCCTGATTGTCGCCGGGGTGCGCTTCATGGGGGAAACCTCCAAGATCCTGAGCCCCCACAAACGGGTGCTGATGCCGACTCTGGAGGCCGAATGCTCCCTCGATCTGGGCTGTCCCATCGAGCAGTTCTCCGCCTTCTGCGATGCCAATCCCGACCATACCGTGGTGGTCTATGCCAATACCTCGGCCGCCGTCAAAGCACGGGCTGACTGGGTGGTGACCTCCAGCATTGCGCTGGAGATCGTCGAACACCTCGACAGTCTGGGTCACAAGATCATCTGGGGCCCGGATCGCCATCTGGGCGCCTATATCGAGAAGAAGACCGGGGCGCAGATGCTGCGCTGGCAGGGCCACTGCATCGTCCACGACGAGTTCAAGGCCCGTGCCCTGCGCGAGCTGAAAGAGCAGAATCCGGATGCCGCCGTGCTGGTTCATCCGGAATCCCCCGCCTCGGTGATCGAGCTGGCCGATGCGGTCGGCTCCACCAGCCAGCTGATCAAGGCGGCCAAGGAGCTGCCCCAGCAGAAGCTGATCGTGGCGACCGATCGGGGCATCTTCTACAAGATGCAGCAGGCCTGTCCGGAGAAAGAGATGGTGGAAGCCCCGACCGGTGGCGATGGCGCTACCTGCCGCAGCTGCGCCCACTGCCCCTGGATGGCGATGAACGGTCTGGTGGCGATCAAGGAAGCGCTCACCGACGGTGCCGAGCGCCACGAGATCCATGTCGATGAAGATCTGCGGGTCAAAGCCTTGATCCCCCTCGATCGCATGCTCAATTTCGCCGCCGAACTCAAGCTCAAGACCCAGGGCAACGCCTGATTGCCACCGTCACCAGATGCAAAGAGGGCTCCCGCGGGAGCCCTCTTTATTTATCTGAACCTCATCCTGATCAGATGATCACGGTAGAGAGACTGTGCTCTTCATCCGGCGCAACGGTCACCCCCGCCTCGCCAGCGATAGCGGCCTCGACACACAACATAGTGCGATAGCCATCGTCGCTCATGTCGGCCATGGCGGTGGCCCCTTCCAGCCAGGGGGTCCAGACCACCACGCTGTCGTGGTTGCCGCTCACAACCCGGGTCTCGCGCTCACCATCCTGCACGCTCACCAGCGCCTCTGGCTGCCAGTAGACCCGATCCAGCGGCCCGCTCAGGGTCAATGCACCCTGCTGCTTGGCATCCTGTCCGGTCAGCTTGTCGGCATAGGGCTCGCCCAGGCCGGTGACGCTTACCGCCTCTGGTGAGCTGATCTGCAAATAGGTGTGCAGCGCACCGCTATAGGTCAATGGCTGAGCACCTGTGTTGCGAGTGGTCAGCACCAGCGAAAGCTCTTTGCCCACCAGCACGTCCAGTTCCAACTCGAAGGAGTGATCCCACAGGGCACGGGTAGCATCGCTATCGCGCAGGGAGAGATGAACAAGCGTGCCATCGGCGTGATCGGAGACCCCGTCCAGCATCCAGAGGGTGGTGCGGGCAAAACCGTGGGAGGGCTTGCCGCTACCAACGCGGGCGGGCGCCGGGCCAAACCAGGGCCAGCAGATCGGGATACCACCGCGAACAGGCTTGCTGTCATCCAGCACCGCCTTGTCGCTCAGCCAGATGGAGGCCGGCTCGCCATGACGCTGATAGCTCAGCACATGGGCGCCAAACAGGCTGATCTCGGCCTTGGCATAGTCGTTATTAATGGTGAGAACCGGCAGACCGGCCGCATTGTTGGCAAGCTTGCAATTGGCTGTCAGGGGACGAATGGATTGCATGTGGACTCCTGTCATCAGGGGAAACCGAAAAACAAAAAGGCGGCCAATGGCCGCCTTTTTCAAGCTACGCGATTGCGCATCCCAAATTACTTGGAGATGTGAGCGATCAGGTCCAGAACTTTGCTGGAGTAGCCCATTTCGTTGTCGTACCAGGATACAACTTTAACGAATTTGTCGTTCAGCTGGATACCAGCCTTGGCGTCGAATACGGAGGTCTGACGCTCACCCAGGAAGTCGGTAGATACAACTTCGTCTTCGGTGTAGCCCAGAACGCCTTTCATAGCGCCTTCGGAAGCAGCTTTCATCGCTTCGCAGATTTCTGCGTAGGTGGCAGCTTTCTTCAGGTTAACGGTCAGGTCAACAACAGACACGTCCGGAGTCGGAACACGGAAAGCCATACCGGTCAGCAGGCCTTTCAGTTCCGGGATAACTACGCCAACAGCTTTGGCAGCACCGGTAGAGGACGGGATGATGTTCTGAGCCGCACCGCGGCCACCGCGCCAGTCTTTGGCAGACGGACCATCAACGGTCTTCTGGGTAGCAGTAGTAGCGTGAACGGTGGTCATCAGGCCAGACTCGATACCGAAGGTATCGTTCAGAACCTTGGCGATCGGTGCCAGGCAGTTGGTGGTGCAGGAAGCGTTGGAAACGATGTCTTGGCCAGCGTAGGTAGAGTCGTTAACACCCATTACGAACATCGGGGTAGCGTCTTTGGACGGGCCAGTCAGAACAACTTTCTTGGCACCGGCAGCGATGTGCTTACGAGCAGTCTCGTCGGTCAGGAACAGACCGGTAGCTTCAGCAACAACGTCAACACCGATTTCGCCCCACTTCAGGTTGGCCGGGTCACGCTCAGCGGTAACACGTACGGTTTTGCCGTTTACAACCAGGTTGCCGTCTTTAACTTCAACGGTACCGTTGAAACGACCGTGAGTTGAATCGTACTTCAGCATGTAAGCCATGTAGTCAACATCGATCAGGTCGTTGATACCAACAACTTCGATGTCTGCACGCTCGCAAGCCAGACGGAATACGAAACGACCGATACGGCCAAAACCGTTAATACCTACTTTGATAGTCATATTTAGTTACCTAACTGTTCAGTAGTCAAAGAAAATTCCGCTTGTAAATTTACTAGAACTCTCCGGTGAGTCAACCAACATTCTGTCTGAAATTGCGCTATATCATGAAAAACTGTGAAATTAATTTTCTGTTTATGTAACTGATTACCACGTTTTGACGAAAAAAGTGCCAGATCGTGGCATCGCGCAGATATCAACAATAGTGCCTACTCGGTCACACAACCATTCACAGAGATATGTAAAAATGTGCGCGGTTTAGCATGGCCAAAGAGCCACTGTTCAAGTACCACCCCATAAAAATCAAACAAAATAGTATAGATAGAATCCACAGCGGGAATTCTCAAACTATGACCACCCTGATTGAACAGCTGGCTGCCGCAAAAGGTATCGCCAGCGAGTACGTCGATGCCTGGGGCCACCCGGCCCAGGTATCCGAAGAGAGCAAGGCCGCCATGCTGGGCGCCATGGGCTACCGCGTCGATGACGAGGCCGCACTGGTGCAGCAGCTGGAAGAGGAGCATCGCCAGCACTGGCTGCGGGCGCTGGATCCTGTGATGGTGGTTCGCACCGGCGACGCCGTTACCCTTGAGGTTCGCCTCCCCATCGAATTCGTCAACGACGCCCTCACCTGGCAGCTCCAGCAGGAGCAGGGTGCAGTGCTGTCCGGTCAATTCACCCCCATCGAGGGTGAGCTGGTCGGCGTGGCCGAGTTTGAAGAGATGGAGTGCCAGGCCTATCGCGTCACGTTGGAGATGGCCCCGGAGCTGGGTTATCACCAGTTGGTGCTGCTGGAAGAGGGCAATGACGAGCCGCTGGCTACCATGCGCCTCATTGTCGCCCCCAAGGCCTGCTACAAGCAGGCGCCGATTGCCGATGGCCGCAAGGTATGGGGTCCGAGCGTGCAGCTCTACTGCCTGCGCAGCCGCCACAACTGGGGTATCGGTGATTTCAGCGATCTGGGCCAGCTGGTCGAGAAAGCCGCCGCCTGGGGTGCCCACTTCGTCGGCCTCAACCCTATCCACGCCCTCTATCCGGCCAATCCGGAGAGCGCCAGTCCCTACAGCCCCTCTTCCCGTCGCTGGCTCAACGTGGCCTATATCAATGTGGAAGCGGTGCCCGAATTCCAGCAGAGCGATCGCCTGAAGGCGGAAGTGGCAAGTCCTGCCTTCCAGCAACATCTGGCCGACCTGCGTGCCAAAGAGAACGTCGATTACACCGGCGTGATCCAGACCAAACTCGGCATGCTCCGTCAGGTGTTCGATGAAGCCCGCCTTGGCGCCGAGCGTCAGGCCGCCTTTGATGCCTTCGTGGCTGCCGGTGGCGACAGCCTGCAACAGCAGGCAGCATTTGATGCCCTGCAGGCCCACTTCTATGCCAAAGGCGAAAATGCCTGGGGCTGGCCAGTATGGCCGCAGGAGCTGCGCGATTACCACAACCCTGCCGTTGCCGCCTGGATGGCCGCGCACCCGCAAGATGTCAACTTCTACCTCTATCTGCAGTTCCTGGCCGACGAGCAGCTGGCGCAAGCCGATGCCCGTGCCAAGGCTGCCGGCATGGTGATGGGGATCTACCGGGATCTGGCAGTGGGCGTCTCCGAAGGCTCCACCGAGATCTGGGCCAACCAGGATCTCTACTGCCCGAAAGCCTCGGTCGGTGCGCCGCCCGATATCCTCGGCCCGCTTGGTCAGAACTGGGGCCTGCCCCCGATGAACCCGAACAAGCTGTTTGAAGCGGCCTACCAGCCGATGGTGGACTTGTTCCGTGCCAACATGCGCTCCTGCGGCGCACTGCGCATCGACCACGTGATGGCCTTGCTGCGCCTGTGGTGGGTACCGCCCGGAGCGTCCGCAGCCAAGGGCGCCTACATCTACTATCCGGTCAACGACCTGCTGGGCATTCTGGCCCTCGAATCCCACCGCAATCAGTGCCTGCTGATCGGCGAGGATCTGGGCACCGTGCCGGAGGGGATCGACGTGACTCTGAAAGAGAACGGCGTTCACTCCTACAAGGTGTTCTTCTTCGAGCGCTCCAAGGAAGATGGCGGCTTTATCTCCCCGGCACACTACACCGAGCAGGCGATGTCGGCCCTGACCACCCACGACATGCCGACCCTCAAGGGCTTCTGGCACTGCGATGACCTGGCACTCGGCCGTCAACTGGGTCTGTATCCGGATGAAGATGTGTTGAAGACTCTGTATGCTGATCGTCACCAGGCCAAACAGCGGATCCTCGACAGCTTGCATGCCCACAAGGTCATCTCTGACAACATCAGTCATGACGTGAACTGGGTCGGCATGAACACCGAACTCAACCACGGTCTGCAGATCCACATGTCCCGCGGCAGCTGCGCCCTGTTCAGTACCCAGCTGGAAGACTGGCTGGAGATGGACAAGCCGGTCAACGTACCGGGCACCAGTTACGAATACCCCAACTGGCGCCGCAAGCTTTCCGCTGATCTGGAAGATATTTTTGCCAATGAGGCACTCAAGGCACTGGCTGGCAAGATGAGCCAAGCCCGTGATGAGGCCAGTCGTTGAGACGCTGTCTCCCACAGCGTTCTCACCTAAATCCACTCCGGCTTCGGCCGGAGTGGATGCTCTGTCATGAAAGGAAATCTCGATGCTCGTTGAACGTTTGGTTGCTGCCCGCTGTTCCGATCCCTTCTCTCACTTAGGCCTGCAGGCCAATCCGGATGGGCCCGGCCTCAAACTGACCGCCTGGTTGCCTGATGCCGTTGAAGTTCGCGTCAAGGATCTCAAGTCGGGCAAAGTTGTTGCCACCCTGGCGCCCACCGATGAATCGGGTCTTTTTGAAACTGTTTTCACCCGCCGCAAAAACGCCTTCCCCTATCAGCTGATCGCCAGCTACCAAGATGCCACCACCGAGGTCATCGACCCCTATCAGTTTCAGGATGCCGCCTGGGCAGGCCTGGCCGAACTGACCGCCCAGCCGGAAAACCTCTATCATACCCTTGGCGCCCAGCTGCGCACCGTGGAGCATCTTGGCCAGCAGGTGGAGGGGGTGCGTTTTGCGGTCTATGCGCCGAGCGCCACCGCCGTGAGCCTCATCGGCGATTTCAACTTCTGGGATGGCCGCCGCCACCCGATGCAGCGCAGCCTCTGCGGTCACTGGGTGCTGTTTGTGCCGGGCCTCAAGGCCGGGGATCGCTACAAGTTCGAGCTCAAGGATCCCATGGGCAACCGGCTGCCCCACAAGAGCGATCCGGTCGGTTTCTACTGCGAGCAGTATCCGTCGTTCGCCTCCGTGGTCTATGACCACGCCCAGTACCAGTGGCAGGATGCCGAGTGGATTGCCAGCCAGCACAATGACAAGCGCGAGCAGCCGCTCTCCATCTATGAGCTGCACGTCGGCTCCTGGAAACGCCACCCCAACGGCGACAGCCTGAGCTGGCGCGAGCTGGCAGTGGAGCTGGTCGCCTACGTCAAGGAGATGGAGTACACCCACATCGAGCTGCTGCCGGTCTCCGAGCATCCCTTCAGCGGCTCCTGGGGCTACCAGCCGGTGGGCATGTTCTCCCCCACCAGCCGCTACGGCACCGCCGATGATTTCAAATACTTCGTCGACCAGTGCCACCAGGCCGGGATCGGCATCATTCTGGACTGGGTGCCCGCCCACTTCCCGTCCGATGCCCACGGACTGGCCCGTTTCGACGGCACCCCGCTCTACGAATATGAAGATCCGCGCCGTGGCTGGCACCCGGACTGGAACTCCTACATCTACGACTTTGGCCGCGACACAGTGCGCCAGTTCCTGGTGGCGAGCGCCCTGTTCTGGCTCGACAAGTTCCACATCGACGGCCTCCGGGTGGATGCGGTCGCCTCCATGCTCTATCTGGACTACTCCCGCAACGCCGGTGAGTGGGTACCGAACGTCGATGGCGGCAACCACAACTACGAGGCGATCAGCCTGCTCAAGTGGACCAACGAGGAGGTCTACGGCAAGTATCCCCACGCCATGACCATAGCCGAAGAGTCCACCGCCTTTGCCGGCGTCTCCCGCCCCACCTTCCTCGGCGGCCTCGGCTTTGGCTTCAAGTGGAATATGGGCTGGATGCACGACACCCTCACCTACATGCAGAAAGAGCCGATCCACCGCCGCTACCACCACAACGACATGACCTTCTCCATGGTTTACCACTATGACGAGAACTTCATCCTGTCGCTCTCCCACGACGAGGTGGTGCACGGCAAGCACTCCATGCTCTACAAGATGCCGGGGGACGAGTGGCAGCAAGCCGCCAACCTGCGTGCCTACATGGGCTTCATGTACGCCCACCCGGGCAAGAAGCTCAACTTCATGGGCACCGAAATCGCCCAAAGCAACGAGTGGAACCACGACGCCCAGCTGCCGTGGCACCTGCTGCAATATCCCAAGCATGCCGGTCAGCAGCGGCTGATCCACGATCTCAACCACCTCTACCGTCATGAGCCTGCCTTGTATCAGGCCGATTATGAGCAGACCGGCTTCCGCTGGCTGGATCACAACGATGCCGACAACAGCATCTTTGCCTGGCTGCGGGCGGACAAAGAGGGCAAGCAGGCTATTGTGGTGGCTTGCAACTTCACCCCGGTGCCTCGTCTCGAATATCGGATCGGCGTCCCAGCGGCGGGCCACTATCGGGTGGTGCTCAACACCGACAGCGAGTATTACTGGGGCAGTAACTATGATGTAGGTCTGGTGTTCGCTGCCGAGCCGACCCCCTGGCAGGGGATGGCACACAGCATAGTGCTGGATCTGCCGCCGCTGGCGACCTTGTTTATCAAACAGGAGTCTTGATGCTTGTAATGGAAAAAGGGGTGGGCCACCCGCTGGGGGCCCGCCTTGACGAGAACGGTTGCCACTTCTGCGTCTGGGCCCCCCAGTCGGACAAGGTGGAGATCTGCCTGTACGACGAGCAGGAGCAGGAACTGATGCGGCTGGAGTTGCCCAGCCGCCGTGGCCAGTATCGCTTTGGCTACGTGCGCGGTGTAAAGGCCGGTCAGCGCTACGGCTATCGGGTCTATGGCACCCCGCAGGAGGGGATGCTGTTCGATCCGCAAAAACTGCTGATTGACCCCTACGCCAGGGCGCTCAGTCGTCCCACCTACTGGGATGAAGCCCTCTATCAGGGGGACAGTGCCGGGATGATTGCCAAGTCGGTGGTAGTGGATGACCGTTTTGACTGGCAAGGGGTTGGCAAACCCGGGATCAGCCCGGCCCGCACCATTATCTACGAGACCCACGTCAAGGGCTTTACCAAGCAGCATCCGGGGATCCCAAAAGCGCTGCAGGGCACCTACCTTGGCATCTGTCACCCGCTGGTTATCGAGCACATGAAGAGCCTCGGTATCACCTCGGTGCAGCTGATGCCGGTGGCCGCCTTCATGTCGGAACCGCGACTGGAACAGCTGGGACTCACCAACTACTGGGGCTACAACCCCATCGCCTTCTTCGCCCCGGAGCCGCGCTACAGCACCAGGGCGGACGAGGCGGTGACCGAGTTCAAGACCATGGTGCGCGAGCTGCACCGGGCCGGGCTCGAGGTGATCCTGGATGTGGTCTACAACCACACTGCCGCCTCGGGCTTCGACGGCCCCACCCTCTCGTTCAAGGGCTTTGACAACGCCGGTTACTACGCCTTCGAAGCGGGCCCCCACGGCCCCGACTACACCCGTCACGCCAACGTGACCGGTTGTGGCAACAGCGTCAATCTGGATCACCCCAACACCCTGCGGTTGGTGCTCGATGCCCTGCGCTACTGGGTCACCGAGATGCAGGTGGATGGCTTCCGTTTCGATCTGGCGGTGACGCTGGCGCGGGAAGCGGGAGAGTTCGAGCCCATGGGCGCCTTCTTCAAGGCCGTGATGGCCGACCCTGTGCTGTCACAGGTCAAGCTCATCGCCGAACCCTGGGATATCGGCCCCTTCGGCTACCGGCTGGGTCAATTCCCGAGCCAGTGGCAGGAGATCAACGACCGCTACCGCGACACGGTGCGCGCCTTCTGGCGCGGTGATGCGGGCAAGATGGGGGACTTCGCCACTCGTCTGGTGGGTTCGCGGGATATTTTCCCGAAGAACTGGCGCTCCCCCCACACCAGCGTCAACTACCTCTGCTATCACGACGGTTTCACCCTGGAGGATCTGGTCTCCTACAACCAGCGCCACAATCAGGCCAACGGTGAAGACAATCGGGATGGTCACGGCAACAACCTCTCCTATAACCACGGAGTAGAGGGGCCGACCCTGGATCCGCGGGTCAACAGCCTGCGCCAGCAGCAGAAGCGCAATCTGATTGCCACTCTGCTGCTCTCCCAAGGCACTCCCCACTTCCTCGCCGGCGACGAGATGGGCCGCAGCCAGCTTGGCAACAACAACGCCTACTGTCAGGACAACCAGATCAGCTGGGTCAACTGGCAGTGGCGGCCGGAGGATGAGCGGCTGTTCGCCTTCACCCAGCAGATGATGGCGCTGCGGGCGGAGTCCTGCGTCTTCTCCAACCTGCAGCTGAGCGACGACAGTTGGAATGGCACCCCGTCCAGCTGCCATCAGGTCAACTGGTATCACCCGGACGGCCACCAGCTCACCGATCAGGATTGGCACGCCCCCATGGGGCAGGCGTTCGCCATGGATATCGGCATGATCAACTGTGTCGGCGAGCGCTGGTACGTGCTGTTCAACGCCAGCGATTACGATATCCAGTTCCGCCTGCCCCCGCCGGGGGAAGGGCTGGAGTGGATCCAGACCATCGACACCGCCACCAACGATGGGCTTCCCTTCCTGCCCGATGACATCAAACGGCAGGTGGCGGTCGGCAGGGCCCACTCCCTCAAACTGCTGGAGCGAGTGGCGCTGGCCAGCACGGCGGAGGATGCCCAGCCACCGCAGCAGGAAATTCTCCCTGCATCCGATGAGGAGATGGTTGCCACCTCGATCACAGATACAGGCAAAGCATAAGAGGCATGCTGGAGTCAGCTTTACGGAGCCGCTATGCTGGGCTCCGGTATGGATGGCAAGGAGTCGGTATGAGCAGTAACAATCCGGAACAGTGGCGCAGCAAACTGACCGCCGAGCAGTTTCACGTCTGCTGGGAGAAGGGCACCGAACGCCCCTACAGCGGCGCCCTGCTCCACAATCGCAAGAGCGGCGACTACCTCTGTGTCTGCTGCAAGAGCGTGCTGTTTCACTCAGGAGCCAAGTTTGATTCCGGCTGCGGCTGGCCCTCGTTCGACAAGGCCATCGAGGGGACGGTGGAGTACACCGAAGACAACAGCCACGGCATGAAGCGAGTGGAGATCACCTGCCGCCAGTGCGGCTCTCACCTCGGTCACGTCTTCCCCGACGGACCGACCGAGACAGGCCAGCGCTACTGCGTCAACAGCCTGAGTCTGGATTTCGATCCCGACGCTTAAACGGCTGACCCATTGCAATAAAAACGGCGCTTCCATCACGGAGGCGCCGTTTTTTATCGGGATTTCACCGCGTTCACGCCAGCAGGATAGCAGCCATAACCAGCAGGGCCGCAATGGCCGGTATCGGCAGCTTCACCACCCGCAGCAGATAAAAGCCGATGGCCGCCAGCGCCAGATCGCTCGGAACCAGCACTGCACTCTGCCACACCGGCTGATAGAGCGCCGCCAGCAACAAGCCCACCACGGCAGCATTGATGCCGGTGACTGCCCCCGCCAGACGGGGCCGGGCCAGCCACTGTTGCCAGCAGGGGCCTACCGCCCAGAGCAGCAGAAATCCGGGCACAAAGAGCGCCAGGGTCGCCAACAGGGCCCCGATCAGCGGCATCTCGGGCAGCAGTTGGGCGCCAAGATAGGTGGCAAGGGTAAACATGGGGCCCGGCACCAACTGGGCCAGGCTGTAACCGGTCAGAAACTGCTGCTCGTTGAGAGTGTGTCCCACGCTCTCTTGCAGTAGCGGCAACACCACATGGCCACCGCCAAACACCAGACTACCGGCGCGATAGAAGTCGGCAACCAGCTGGCCAAGCGGGCTACCGAGCAGCGGCAGACCGATAAAAAGGATGCCAAACATCAGCAGGGTAGGCCAATGAGGCTGACTGCTGGCGGCAGAAGGCAGCTCGGCGGAGGCTGGGCGACTACCCGCCCCGCGCTGGCTGCGGGCGCAGATCAGCGCCGCTCCCGCCAGCATCAACAGTTGAGTCATCAGACCGGGCTGCCACCAGAGTGCAGCAGCGGTCACCACCATAATCCCTTGGGTCATTCCCGTGGCACAGAACTGACGACTCATGGTGAGCACCGCATCGGCCACCACGATAAGCGCCAGCAGTTTAAGGCCATGCAGCGCCGCATCGAGCCACAGATTGCTGCCCAGCTGGCCGATGCCGATCGCAGCCGCCAGTAGCAGAAGAAATGAGGGCAGCGTGAAGCCGACAAACGCAGAGAGCGCCCCGCCCAGACCGGCGCGATGACGACCGATGGCGAAACCAAGCTGGCTGGAGGCGGGCCCCGGCAGCAGTTGGCACAGCGCCAGCAGGCGGGCAAATTCGGCCTGTGTCAGCCAGCCTAGCCGCTGGACGAAGGTGCGCTGGAAATAGCCGATATGAGCGGCCGGACCACCAAAGCAGATGCATCCCAGCCATAAAAACTGAATAAATACCTGTCCCACGCTCTTCACCCTCATCCCTCTTCTCCCGATAGAGAGGGGATATTATGACAGCGCGATGATCGTTTTATGACAATCAGGCTGATTCGGCCGACACCATGGGCACATCACCCGGCAGATAGCAGCGTCCCGCCAGCCAGCAGGCGATGGACTGACGGCTGGCATCGAAATGGGGCTCTGGCAACTCGCGCGGATCGCACCAGACCCAGCCTTCGCACTTCTCCGGTTCCAGCAGTTGCGGCTCGCCATCGGCCCGGGCGTACAGTGTCACCGAGATATAGTGCAGCCCGCTCTCGCGCCAGGTCTCCAGATTGTTGGTCACCGCCACAACCTCGGGCCCGTGGATCTCCAGTCCGGTCTCCTCGGCCACCTCGCGGATCGCCGCCGACTCGAAGCTCTCCCCCAACTCCAGATGACCACCCGGGATCGACCAGTAGGGGGCATGGCTCCCTTTGCGCTTGCCAAGCAGCACCTGGCCTTGGACGTTGGTCAGGATAACGCCGACCCCGACGCGGGGATAGAGAGTGGACATGAAAACGCTCCTTCAATCAGGCAGTAAAACGGCCCCACCTTAGGCCTAAGAAGTGCACAGGGCAAGCCCCGGCTGCACGGCACCTGCGCCTGTCGGTGACCCCTCCCCTTGCCCCTTAACCGGTTATCACTGATGCTGGGGAGTGAAGCCCGGATGGAGAGGTCATCCCCATCCTCTCAGTCCCCCATCACCCCGAGGAGTCCGCCATGAAAAAATTGCTCCCCCTGTGCGCCCTGCTGCTCACGGCTTGCCAAACCACGCCGCCCCCCAACTCGCTCGCCATCGATGATGCTGACGCCTGGCAGGCCATTTGCAAAGATGGCACCCGGGTTCGCGCCGTGGTGGCAGAGGGGATCTGTGGGGATCATCGCGGGGTAGCCATGTGGACGAATAAGCCAAGAGCTGAACGGATGGCAGAATAAGCCGCCAAATAGTGTGATCCAGGCACCATAAAATGACACTACCGGCCAATTGGCCGGATTTTTTCGCGATCTCGCCAGCACTTTGCCACCTTGTTCATGGTGCGCTCAGTTTTCTGTTCCCATACTGGCCCTACAGTTCCAAAAGAGGAGAGACAAGATGCAAACATCCATCGTCGGGCTCTCCATTCTGTGGGGGCTAGCCAGTTTTGGTGTTCAGGGGGATTTCATCGAGAGCCGTGATTCCGTTGCGCCATCCTGGCAAGCCGAGTCCAGAGTGGAGATGGAAGGTTATCTGATTGAATCGCTTGGCGAAGATCGCTGGCTGTTCGACAACGGCAGCGAGAGCCTGCTGGTCTCCCTGCCCGAGGGGCAGTGGGTGCCGACCGGCGAGCGGCTGCGAGTCAGCGGTGAACCGCAGCAGGAGCAGAGCGGCTGGCTGCTGCAGGTGGAAGACATCAGCCAGGTCAGCGTCTGACCACGGCAGTCGCCATTCCCCGTCACCGCGACAGCTAATCCAGACCCGATAACCACTACCGAATAACCAAGAGCGAATAGCAAAAGAGGAGGCCACTGGCCTCCTCTTTCTGTTTATATAAGCGGTTTGCGCGGGCTCACCCCAGATGGTTGAGCGGCAGCGCCGTCTTGTGCTTGATGCGGCGCAGCACGAAGCTGGAGCGCACCCCGGTCACCCCCGGAATATGGGTCAGCTTGTCCAGCAGGAAGTGCTGGTAGTGCTCCATGTCGCGCACCACCACCTTGAGTTGGTAGTCGGCATCATTGCCGGTGATGAGGTCACACTCCAGCACTTCGGGCAGTTCGCTGATGGCGCGATCGAAGTTTTCGAACCGCTCGGGCGTGTGTCTGTCCATGGAAATGTGAATGTAGGCGGTGAGGGTGAGGCCAAGCTGGCGGGCGTTGAGCAGAGTAACGTGGGTGTCGATGAGACCGGCATCCTCCAGCGCCTTGACCCGGCGGGAGCAGGGGGACGGCGAGAGCCCGACCAACTCGGCCAGTTCCAGATTGCTGATGCGGCCATTCTCCTGCATCAGCTCGAGAATATGTCTGTCTATGCGATCAAGTTTCAGCATTTACCTTCCTCGTTGCAATGACTAATCCACTTTTCCTAGATTAAGGGTGAACTATTGCAAAAACAACCGAAATAAGTGGTTACTTTGCAACCACTCACCGGCACGGGAGGGATACTATGGTTACATCTTCCGGTGGCAAAGCAGATACCTGACCGGGTCTCTGCGGTGAAGGACCTTACCGGGTCAAGAGCCCCATCAGCCGTCTTACCTTATCGGGAAACGACGGGCTGGAACGAGAGAACCTCCTCCCCGAAGGCAACAAAGCAGGCATCCCGGCGCCTGCTTTGTTGTTTTTGGGCGTTTGACGAAATCAGAGCGCGGGCGGCGTGATGCGATAGAGGCAGCGATGCGCCCCCTCCAGCAAATATTGCTCCCGCTCCACCGTCGCCGGCGCCAGCAGCTGGCGAAACAGCGCCAGTTCGCTGCGACAGAAACCGCGGCAGGTGCGCGCCGCCGCACAGATGGGACAGTGGCTCTCCCACAGCAGCCAGCTGCCATCCTCTTCGCGGCGGATCTCCGCCATATAGCCCTCGCGGCTGCGCAGCTCCTTGAGCGCCGCCAACCGGCCAGAGAGGCCATGGGACCCCAGCGCCTCCTGATAGCGAGCAAGCATCTGCAGCTCCCGCTGCTGGATCAGCCGCTCCATCCCCTCCTCGCCAAACAGCTCGCGCACGTTGTCGATCAGCTGCACGGTCAGGTCGCTATGGCTATCGGGGAAGCGCTGCCAGGCCTGCTCGGTGAGCTGCCACAGCCGCACGGGACGACCGCGCCCGCGCGCCTCGTCGCTGAATGTGACCCACCCCTCCTGCTCCAGTGCGAGCAGGTGCTGGCGGGCGCCCATGGAGGTCATCTGCAACTGCTCCCCCAGCGCGGCGGCGCTCTGCGGGCCATGGCTCTTGAGCAGAAACAGGATCTTGTCGGTGCTTGCGTTCATGATCTCATTATGGGGAGCGCCCTTTATTAAATCAACAATTCACTTTACTTAATCCCGTCTATGAATCAGCATAAATAAACAAATAACTTTACTTAATGGGTGCAACATGGAGAAACACGGGCACAAAAATCCCCTCTGGGTGCTGGTCATGACGGTCACGCTGGCAGTTGCAGGCTTCAGTCTCCCCTCCCCGGTGTTGGCACCTTTGCTGCTGGATCCGGCGCAGGGGATGCTGACGCCGGAAGCCTCCGACTGGAGCCGCAAGGTGTGGCTGGGGGTCATCATGGGGCTCTATCCCCTGTTCCAGCTGGTGGGCAGTCCCTGGCTCGGTCGCCTCTCCGACCGCTATGGCCGCAAGCCACTGCTGTTGCTCTCGCTGGCGGGGGTTCTGGCAGGCTATGCCCTGATGGCACTCGGTATCGCCTGGCGCTCCCTCCCCCTGCTGCTGCTCAGCCGGATTGTGGAGGGGCTGTGCAACGGCAACATCGCCATCGTGCAGGCGATGGCGGCGGATCTCGCCGGCAAGG
This sequence comes from Aeromonas sp. Y293-4, assembly GCF_027705905.1. Taxonomy (NCBI): domain Bacteria; kingdom Pseudomonadati; phylum Pseudomonadota; class Gammaproteobacteria; order Aeromonadales; family Aeromonadaceae; genus Aeromonas; species Aeromonas sp. Y293-4. The sequence goes on from NZ_JAPDCI010000004.1 coordinate 139,673, forward strand.
AGCACAAGGCGCGCAGCTTCGCCTGGATCAACATCGGCATGAATCTGGGCTGGGTCGTGGGGCCGATGATCGGGGGCTACGCCGCGGTGATCTCGGGGGATTACAGTCTGGCCGCCTGGCTGGCGGTAGGAATGACCCTGCTCAACCTGCTACTGGTCTACTGGCTGATCCCCTATCGTCCGCCGGTGGCGGCCACCCTTCAGGCCGCGACTCTCTCCAGCCGCCAGCTGTTGCTGCAACCGGCCCTGCTCCCCTACTTCGCACTCACCCTGATCAGCTATGGCGCCGTGCAGCTCTATTTCACCTACTTCAACATCTGGCTGGTAGAGCGGCTGGCCTGGGATCCGGCCCAGCTGGCGCAGGCGGCGGTGCTGGTGAGCCTGCCCATGATGGCGGGCTCCTGGCTCGGCTCCCGCATCGCCCGCCACTGGCGCGGCAGCTCCCTCGGGATTGTCGGCCATCTGGTGATGGCGAGCGGCATGCTGCTCTTTATCCTGCCTGTGCACTGGTGGGGGCTGGCACTCACCTTCGTTCCCGCTGGTATCGGCATGAGTCTGGGGGAGCTGGCCACCTCGGTGGCGATCTCCAACCGCAGTCACCCGGAGCAACAGGGGCAGGCGATGGGGCTCTACCGCGCCCTCGCCGTAGGCAGCGAGATCCTGGCGGTGCTGCTCGGCAGTCTGGTGCTGCTGGCCGGTACCGAGTGGCCCTTCTATCTCGCCACCCTCTGCTCCCTTGCCAGTGCCGCCGGTTTCTATCTGCTGCGCCGCCGTGCCGACCGTCGTCAACAGCTGGCCAGCTGCACCTGAGCCACGAAGGGATCACAGTTCGGCGCTTCGGCTGCGGGCAAGACTTGCATCGGGGCGCCGGGTCTGGGACGGTAAGGCTCTTTGCGGATTTGTTCGATGCTGGAGGAGCTATGAGTGAGTACAAGGCCATCGCGCTCGATATGGATGGCACCCTGCTGACCCGGGATCACAAGATCTCGTCGGCCACCCGGGCAGCCCTGGCGCAAGCCCGCGCCCACGGCATCAAGGTGCTGCTGGTCACGGGGCGCCACTACATGACGGCGCGTCCCTTCCACCACGAGCTGGCCCTCGACACCCCCCTCATCTGCAGCAACGGCGCCTATCTCTATGATCCGGTGCAGAACCGGATCATCAGCGGCGACCCGCTGGCGGCTGCCCCGCTTACCGAGCTGCTGGCCGCGGTCGAGGCACAGCAGATGGGCGCCCTGTTCCATCTGAGCGAGGGGATCGGCTACATCGGCTGTGAAGAGCATGTCACCCGCATCCGCCACTGGTCGGCCAATCAGCCGGACCACCTCAAGATCGCCATCCATCCGGTTGAGGAGCTGGCAGGCTGGCTCGACAACCCGGTCTGGAAACTGGAGCTGTTCAATCAGGATCCGGCGCGCCTGCACACCTTTATGGGCGAGGTGGTCGAGCAGATGCCCTTTACCCGCGACTGGGCGGCCCCCTATGCGGTGGAGCTGGTACAGCCCGGTTGCAGCAAGGGCAACCGGCTTGCCCAGTGGGCCGCCAGCGAAGGGATTGAGATGGATCAGGTGGTGGCGTTTGGTGACAACAACAACGACATCAGCATGTTCGAGCAGGTGGGGCTGGCGGTGGCCATGGGCAATGCGGCCCCGCAGATCCAGAGCCATGCCCATCGGGTCACGGCCGACCACAACGAAGATGGTATCGCACTGGCGCTACAGCGCTGGGTACTGCCCTGAGCTGACAAGATGCAACATGGCCAGCACGCGGGCTGGCCATGAAGAGAGGGATTAACCGCCGAAGGAGAACTGGATCACCCGATCCGGATAACGCAGACGGTTGTACTCCCGGCGCAGGGATTCGTAGTGGCGAATGGCCCGATCGCGCTTGGCGCGGTAATAGTCACGCTGCTCCGTGTTGGTTTCGTTGCGGATGCTGCGCTCCAGCGTATCGATATCACGCTCGGTACGCTCCAGCTCGTCGCTGATCTCCCGCAGGCGAGCGGCCAGTTTGTACTCTTCGTAGCCACGCTGATACTGCTTGAGGAAGCTGGCGTCATTGGGGCATACCCCCAGATAGGCCTGCCCCTCCTTGCCCTTGCTGTAAGCCAGCTCGGGAATGCAGTAGAGCTCCAGCCCCTTGTCGTAGCCCCGGTTCCACTCGGCTTCATCCACTTTGAGGCCATATTCGCTGCAAGACGAAACGTAATCGCGGGTCGCCTGACGGGTTTTGCCCTCCGATCCATCCTGATAACCCAGGTTGTACCAACTCATGGTTCGGCACTCATCTTCTGACAGGGCACTGCATCCCGCCAGCAATACCGGCAGGGTCAGCAACAGGATTTTGGGGGACATGGACAGACTCCGGAAAAGATAGTGACCGGCATTCTAGAGAGGATAAAAGGCCATAACAAGGGATTCGCTCCCGTGCGGTCTGGCGCGGTTTATTTGATTTTTTTATCACTATTCAACGCCGTGCCGGACGGGGCGGCCAACCCGCTTTCCTTGTTATCAGGTGCAAGGTAAACTGCGCCATCTTTTAACTGGCGCGCAACAAAAACAATGAAAGTCCTGACCGTCGATTACCGCTCACCCGATGCGGCCCAACGCTTCACCGAATCCCTGCGAACCACCGGCTTTGGCGTGTTGACCAACCACCCTATTCCGAAAGCGCTGGTGCAGTCCATCTACGACAACTGGTATCGCTTCTTCATGAGTGAGCAGAAGCAGGATTTCCTGTTCAACCGCGAGACTCAGGATGGCTACTTCCCGCCGTCGGTCTCCGAGGTGGCCAAGGGCCATAGCCAGAAAGACATCAAGGAGTACTTCCACATCTACCCCTGGGGCCAGATGCCGGAAGAGCTGAAAGAGCAGGCGATGGAGTACTATCGCCTCGCCAACGGTCTGGCCGCAGAGCTGCTGAGCTGGGTCGAGCAGTACACCCCGGCCGATATTGCCGCCAACTACAGCTGCCCGCTCTCCTCGATGATCGAAGAGAGCCAGAAGACCCTGCTGCGGGTGCTGCACTATCCGCCGTTCGATGGCACCGAGGAGCCGGGCGCCATCCGCGCCGCCGCCCACGAGGATATCAACCTGCTCACCATTCTGCCCGCCGCCAACGAGCCGGGGCTGCAGGTGAAGGGCTCCGATGGCGAATGGATGGACGTGCCGTGCGACTTTGGCACCCTCATCATCAACATCGGTGACATGCTGCAGGAGGCCTCTCGCGGCTACTACCCTTCCACCACTCACCGCGTCATCAACCCGACCGGTGGCAGCGCCGCCAAGTCGCGTATCTCCCTGCCGCTGTTCCTCCATCCGCGCCCGGATGTAGTGCTCTCCGAGCGTCATACCGCCCACAGCTACCTGATGGAGCGGCTGCGGGAGCTCGGGGTGATCTAGTCCGCCGACGAGCAGTTGTCAGAGACCAAACCGGAGCAATCTCGCTCCGGTTTTTTATTTGGTGGCAGGATTGGGCTAAAAACAGAATTAAATTAGCCAATCATGCCAATAAATCGCATTTACACCTGATAACCGTCGTAGTGATTGCGTAGTGACCTCCGTAACATGAGCGCCATTCTGCCCTGCCAAGGGGCGCTCGATTGGAGTTCTTATGAAGCAGTCCCAATGGTCATCCCGACTCGGCTACATCCTCGCCGCAGCGGGTTCCGCGGTCGGTATCGGCGCAATCTGGAAATTCCCTTATGTCACCGCCGTCAACGGCGGCGGCGCCTTCCTGCTGGTCTTTCTGCTGTTCAGCTTCACCCTGGGGGTGGCGGTACTGATGGGGGAAACCCTGCTCGGCAGCATGAGTCGCCGCGGGGTAGTCGGAGCCTTCTCCGATCTGCTCGGCAAACAGTGGCGCTGGGTTGGGGTAATGGGAGTGATCTCTACCCTGCTCATCTACTGCTTCTACAGCGTGGTGGGCGGCTGGACCCTGGGTTATACCGGCATGGCCCTCTCCGGTCAGCTCAACCATGGGGATGCGGCTGCTCTCACCGCCCGCTTCAATGACTATGTCAGCGGCGACGTCTGGCCAATCCTCACTCACCTGCTGTTTGCCGCCCTCACCTGGATAGTGGTGCAAGGAGGCATTCAGAAAGGAGTGGAGCGCACCTTGCGCTGGATGATGCCGGCCCTGTTCCTGATGATCCTGATGCTGGTCGCCTTTGGCCTCACCCTGCCGAATGCGATGGCGGGAGTACGTCACTTCCTGATGCCCGACTTCAGCAAGCTGGGGATGTCCGGCGTGCTCGATGCCATGGGGCTGGCCTTCTTCTCCCTCTCTATCGGTCTGGGCATTCACACCACCTACGGCGCCTATCTGCCGACCAGCGAAGGGGTTGGTCGCTCCAGCCTCTGGGTGGTGCTGCTGGCCAGCATGGTGGCGGTACTGGCGGGGCTGATGATTTTCCCGGTGCTGGCCTCGACCGGTATCGACCCGGCCTCTGGCCCCGGTCTCACCTTTATGACCATGCCGGCGGTGTTTCAGCTGCTGCCCTTCGGTCAGGTACTTGAGGTGATCTTCTTCGCCCTGCTGGTCTTTGCGGCACTCTCCTCGGCCATCTCCCTGCTGGAGCATTTGCAGTGCTTCCTGTGCGAGACCTGGGGCTGGTCACGCCGCACGGCCTGCAGCGCCATCACTGGATTCGTCATGGTTAGCGGTGTTCCGGTCAGCCTGTCGTTTGGCCCGCTGCAACACGCCACCCTGTTTGGCAAAACCATCTTCGAGCTGCTGGACTTTGTCACCTCCAACCTGATGATGCCGCTGTTCGGCCTGATGCTGACGCTGCTGCTGGGCTGGAAGCTGGGACGCAAGGCGCTGCCGCAGGGGATTGCCAGCCACTGGCATCACTTGCTGATGAACTGCTGGCGCTGGATTGCCCCCTTGCTGATCGGCGGGATCTTGATTCGCGGTCTGGTGTGACGGTTACTCTTCGCGGGTGGGCTCATCGGCCCGCCCCTGGGCGGCTCTGACGGCCTCCAGGGCATGCTGCCAACGGGTGATCTCGGCATCATCCGTTCCCTTGGAGAAGACGATATAGAGACCGGCCTGATGGAGCAGCACGCCACTGCTGACGATGCTGCGCCGGGATAACCCCATCTTGTCGAGGGTGGCCTCCATCACCAGCTCCGCCATCGGCAAGGCATCGATCTTGCCCAGCATCAGCCGCTCTATCGCCTCCCCGACTGTCTTGTAGCGCACCAGATTGGTGTAGCCCTCATGGGTCAGCCGCACATCATCGGCATTGCCCAGCACGACCCCCACTCTGGGCAGATCTCGCAACTGTGCCAGCGAGGTCAGCGGGTGGCGACTATCCGGCGCCTGATAGATAAAGACCCGATTGATAAAGAGCGGGCCAACCCATTTGAAATGAGACTCCCGCTCCGGGAGCCGCTGTACCACGAACAGTCCATAGCCGGGCTCGACCCGTGCCAGCGCCAGCGCCCGCTTGAGCGGGTAAATCCGCACCGGATAGCGGGTGCCAAGCTCCTCCTGCACCTCATCGATCAAACGAATGGCGAATCCGTCGAGCTTGCCGTCGCGGTATTCGGTAAAGGGGGGTAAGTCGTGACTCAGCAGGGTTAATGCGGGCTGCGCCGACACACTCAGGCTGATCAGCAACCAGGGCAGCACCATCCATCTCATACGACATCCTGTCTCATCGTTGTTCCCGTCAGCGCCATGTAGCTGTCACTAGTTCCAGAAGAAGCTACGTCGATTATCGCCCAGTAAATAGCCACAAGGTAGAAAAGATACGGCCCGGCGAGGTTTTCCCCCATTGAGTTGTACGTATAGCCAGAGTGGTGACAACGGCACACATAAAAAATTTTTGATTTTATGTGTCAATTATTCTTTCCATGGTTTAGGCTGTTTCCTCATTCATTAGTCAGGTTGTCACCTCATGTCTGCCATCCTCGTGCTGTTTGGTCGATTTTTTAGCTCGCAAGAGAGGTGACCTTGCACGCACAGTTTTTCTGAATGTTCATTGCAAAGGTCGCCTCAGGCGGCCTTTTTTATGGTCTGTCGTTTATTGCTACTCAGGAGTATTGCTTCGATGTCGTGTTACCCGGAGGTTGTATGAGCCAGGTTCAGTGGTCTTCCCGTCTCGGTCATGTGCTGGCCGCAGCAGGCACAGCGATTGGCCTTGGTGCCATCTGGAAGTTTCCCTATGTGACCGCCACCAATGGCGGTGGTGCCTTTCTGCTGGTGTTTCTGCTGTTCAGCTTCACCTTGGGGGTAGCAGTACAGGTCGGCGAAACCCTGCTCGGCAGCCATAGCCAGCGCGGGGTGCTCGGCGCTTTTCGCAAACTGGTGGGGCCGAACTGGCGCTGGATGGGGTATATGGGGATCGCCTGCGGCTTCTTTATCTACAGCTTCTACAGCGTGGTAGGCGGCTGGACCGTGGGTTACGCCGCGCTGGCGATGGCTGGCAAGCTCAACCTGAGCGAGGGGAGCGCCCTCACCGCCCTGTTCAACGGCTATGTCAGCAACCCCTGGTGGCCGGTGCTGACCCATCTGATCTTCGCAGGCCTGACCTGGTGGTTCGTGCAGGGGGGTATTCAGAAAGGGGTTGAGCGGGCACTGCGCTGGATGATGCCCGCGCTCTTCATCATGATGTTGCTGCTGGTGGGGGTCGGTCTCTCCATGCCGGGCTCCATGGCGGGTGTGCGCCAGCTGCTGCTGCCGGACTTCTCCATGCTGACCGGCCAGAGCGTGCTGGACGCGCTGGGGCTGGCTTTCTTTTCCCTCTCTATCGGGCTCGGGGTACACACGACCTATGGCGCCTACCTGCCCAATAGCGAAGGGGTGCTGCGCTCCGGCGTCTGGGTCGTGACGCTGGCAAGCCTTATCTCGGTGCTGGCGGGCTTGATGATCTTCCCGGCACTTGCCTCCACCGGCATCGATCCCACCGCGGGCCCAGGGCTCACCTTTATGACCATGCCTGCCGTGTTCAGTCATCTGCCGTTCGGTCAGGGGCTGGGGGTGGTCTTCTTCCTGTTGCTGCTGGTGGCCGCGCTCTCCTCCTCTATCTCCATGCTTGAGCATCTGGTGCGCTTCACCACCGAGGAGTGGAGCTGGTCGCGTCGTGGCGCCTGCTGGGTGTTGACCCTGCTCATCATGGCCTCCGGCATTCCAGTGAGTCTGTCGTTCGGCCCCTGGAGTGATCTGACCCTATTTGGCAAGACCATCTTCGAGTTGCTCGACTATCTGACCTCCAACCTGATGATGCCGCTGTTTGGTCTGGTACTGACCCTGCTGCTGGGCTGGCGATTGGGTGATGCCATATTGCCTGCGGGCCTGTCACCCACCCTGCGTCTGGCGCTGCTCTGGTGCTGGCGCGTGGTGGCGCCGCTGCTGATCAGCGGGATCCTGATCCGCGGGATCATGTAGCACCTTGCGCATCTTTGCGGGCAGGCCTTGGTCTGCCCTTTTTATTGCTGGCGTTTACTTTATTACAGGCATTCATATGAGCAGCATCACGATGGACAGGAGTGCAGTCGGGCAATCTCGGAAGAGCAGGATGAAGAAGGATCGGAGTGGCAGAGTGGCAGAGTGGCACAATAAGAGGTGGCGTTCGGCTCGCCACAACGGCAACAGAAGACGCTGGAGTACTGAATTGCGGGCAAAAAAAATCCCCATCTGAGTGGGGACTTTCTCTGCAACCACAGCTGATATCTCAGCTTCGCTTGCGAATATGGTGGTCGTTACTGGGATCGAACCAGTGACCCCCTCCTTGTAAGGGAGGTGCTCTCCCAGCTGAGCTAAACGACCTGGGATTCTGAAATGATGGTGGGTCGTGCTGGATTCGAACCAGCGACCAATTGATTAAAAGTCAACTGCTCTACCGACTGAGCTAACGACCCATCTAAATCATTTTTTTTACAAACTGGTGGTCGTTACTGGGATCGAACCAGTGACCCCCTCCTTGTAAGGGAGGTGCTCTCCCAGCTGAGCTAAACGACCTGGGATTCTGAAATGATGGTGGGTCGTGCTGGATTCGAACCAGCGACCAATTGATTAAAAGTCAACTGCTCTACCGACTGAGCTAACGACCCATCTAAATCATTTTTTTTACAAACTGGTGGTCGTTACTGGGATCGAACCAGTGACCCCCTCCTTGTAAGGGAGGTGCTCTCCCAGCTGAGCTAAACGACCTGGGA